>DDWC01000003.1 GCA_002345475.1 Firmicutes bacterium UBA2296 | reverse complement strand
GCGATAGTTAACACCCACCGGCTCGACCCATTCCGGTTTGTACTCCGCCAGGTCTTCCTTGCTCATGTAACCGCCGTTTTCCTGCAGGAAAGCCACAATCTTGTCGGCCAAGTCGCCTTTATAGAACGATTCGGCTTTGGTTGCGGCGATGGACTCGAGGGTGCTGGCGTGTCCTTCAGAAGACCACATGTCGCCAATGCCGGGGGAAGTGCCCCCGGGGGCGAAAGTGTCGAAGTAGGACTTGAACATGGGGTCATCGCTATCTGCCCTGGCTGCGGCAATGCCCCGGCTCCAGTAGTGGCCCAGAGTGGGGGACAGAGGGTAGCCGTTTCTGGCATAGTCAATGGCTGGCTTGAGCACTTCGCTCAGCGGGAGTCTGCCGAATTTGGCCGACAGTTCGGCCCAGGCCGCGGGAGCTCCAGGCACAGTCACCGGGATAGGGCCGAACTTGGGCATTTCGGTGTAGCCCCGTTGGTTGAGCTTTTCGATGGATATGTTCTTTGGCGCAGGGCCGCTGGCATTAAGCCCGTGAAGCTTGCCCTTGGTCCACCCCAGGGCGCAAGCGTCGCTGCCTATGCCGTTAGATGTCGGCTCTACCACTGTGAGGCAGGCAGCGGTAGCAATGGCGGCATCGATGGCATTGCCGCCCTTTTTCAGGATCTCCAGCCCGGCCTGGGCTGCCAGTGGCTGAGAAGTTGCCACGACGCCCTTGCGGGCGATGGTGACGTTGCGCTGTGATGGGTAGGGGTTGTATTGGTGGTCGAACTTCAGGTCTGTCATTTTGGGCCTCCTTAATATGTGTAGCGTGTAAAAGGTTCTGTATACTAAAGTTTGCTTCTGCTGGGGTGTAATCCTGCATTGCCGCTGTAAAAAGTGTTGGCTAGAGTGGTCTTAACAAAGGCTGCCGGCTCTAGTAGAATGACAGAAGCAGATGGATTCACTTTTGGGAGGGATGTCTGTGAATCTAATGGAAATACTGGCCTTTGCCATGCTGTTATCACCAGCCATTGTTGTCCTGATGGACCTTCTGGCGGATAACCGCCGTCAGACTGCCACGGTGGTGCACGGGTTGACCATATTGGCGACGGGAGTCTGGATGGTTCTTAAAGTGAGCCAGGAGTCGATTATGATACCCATGGTTATCGCCGGTACGCTGGGCATGGTGTACGCGGGGAATCGACTGCGGGGCCTGGCTAAGTTCTGTGTCGCTCTGCCTTCAGCAGCATTTCTGATGTTGGCGGTGGCCGAGGCTATGCCCGGCATAGGCTTGTGGGCTCGCTACAAGGACTATTTCTACTTGCTCTTTAACATCGCTTCCTTTGTGGTCCCCTTTGTCCTGGCCTGGCATGTCTGGCGGCAGCTGCCTCTTTGTTACGATGGACTGCGGGGCGGCCGTTGGCGGGACGAGGGTGTGCCGCTTGTCGTCCGTTATCGCCTGCTGGCCTTCATCGCCGTTATGGCACTCCTTTCCTTGGTCTGGCTGACCTCCCAGTTCACCCATATCAGGGAGATCATAGCCTTCCAGGCCAACTCCTCGCTACTGGCCGTTCATACTGAACTGAAGGAACTCGACCACGCCATAACCAGAATAAGTGCTGGTGACCAGAACGAGGGTGATGACTACTATGTGCACATGTATTTGCGTGAATGGCAATCTGAAATGCGCAGATTAAACTCCATTCGCAGCTCCCTCGGTCGTGCCGATGTCGAAGCGGCACACGCGCTGGCCGAGACTATCCCTAATGGCGTACGGTCCCTCTTCTATGAGGAGCGTCACGAGGATGCCCTGGAAGTCCTGCGTGCATCTATCAGAGCCATTGAGACCGACTTCCGACTTGGGGGCTTGTCAAGTAATGCTTACCAGGGAGCGTACGACCGCATTATGCAGGCCATTGCACAAGCGGATTTAGCCGATTACTTCGACTGACTGTGCCCCTGATTGGCCGATACGGCGTGTCGGTTTCACTGCGTAGCTAGACGCGCGGGAGTGCGGTGCGGGTTCATTTGATCAGAGAACGGAGGAGTCATCGTGAAGACGGTAGAAGAAGTCAGGGCGGACATGCCGACTCTGGCGGGTCGGATTTTTCTCAACGCGGGCTCGCTTTGCCCAACGCCAACTCCAGTAATGGAGGCCTACTTTGCTTCCTATCGTGACTGGCACCTGAGGGGAGCGGGCCATCCGGCTAACTACGAAGCCATGCGCGACGAAGTAACCAGAGCTACCAAGGTCAAGCTGGCCCGTCTGCTGAACTGCATCCCGGAAGAACTGGCGCTCACCAACAATGCCACTGAGGGAGTCAACATCGTGGCCTTTGGCATCGACTGGAGGCCTGGAGACGAGGTCATTATCACCGATGCCGAGCATCCCGCCAATTCCGTAGTCTGGATCCACAACCGGGAGAGGTTTGGCATAAAGCTCCGTTTCCTGCCAGTCTACCATGAGCCAGAGACTCTGCTTTCACGCCTCAAGGCCATGCTAAATGAAAACACCCGGCTGGTTGCGGTCAGCCACGTGCTCAGCGCCACAGGGCGGATATTGCCGGTGCGGGAGATTGCCACTTTGGCCCATCAAAAGGGCAGTCAGGTGCTTATCGACGGGGCCCACGCCGTGGGTCAGATGCCTGTGGATCTGCAGGAGCTGGGGTGCGACTTCTACACAACTAACGGCCACAAGTGGCTGTTTGGTCCCGCAGGGACGGGCCTGCTCTACGTCAGGAAGGAGCTACAGGACTCATTACGCCCGGCCTTCGTTGGCGACACCGGTGGCAAAGTCTTTGTCAA
>DDWC01000251.1 GCA_002345475.1 Firmicutes bacterium UBA2296 | reverse complement strand
GCTCTTTAATCTCTTCCGTCTTGCGCTCCAGGGCTTCCTTGCGGGAAACCACTACGCGGCGGCGGTTCTCTTCGATCTCCTTGATGACTACGGAAACCGTCTGACCGACATAGGCGGTGAGATCCGGCACATAACGCAAGTCAACGTGAGAAGCCGGCATAAAGGCGCGCAGACCCATCAGTTCGACCATGACGCCGCCCTTGACAGCTTCGACGACCTTACCCTGAAGGATCTTGTCTTCCTCACGGGCTGCCATGATAGACTTCAGTCCCTGTTCCTCGGCCGCGCGGCGGCGGGAAAGGAAGACCTTATCCTCCTTGTTGTCAATACGAATGACTACAGCTTCGACACTGTCGCCTACAGCCAGTAACTCCGCTACGACAGCGTTCGGGTCGCTGGAAAGTTCGTTCTTAGCAATATATGCATCGGTTTTGTGACCGATGTTAACATACACGCCATCTTCCTCCACGCTGACGACCTTGCCTTCCACGGACTGACCGCGCTTCAGCACAGGCACTTCGGATTCGATGTCGGGCATGGCTTCCATGGCTTGAGCCATTGTCTGAACCTCTTCCTCCACAGCTTCGGTGGCTTCCACCACCTCTGGCTCGACAGCCTCAGTGGTTTCTTCCACTGCGTCCACTGTCTCCGCGGTCGGCTCTTCTGCGGTAACTTCTGTTACCGGAGCTTCTTCCACGGTTGCAGGTGCAGCGACTTCCTCGGCTGCTTCTTCCTGCTTTACTACTTCTTCTTCTTTGACTTCGTTTGTTTTGATGTTCTCCATCGCGACGACGACCTCCTCAATGATCCATTCAGGTGTTGAAGCACCAGCGGCGACTCCGGCTACGGAGACGTCGACAAACCAGGCTGGGTTAAGCTGGTCAGGTTTTTCTACCTGATAAGTGGGGATGCCTCTACCTTCACTGACCTTAGCCAGATTTCTGGTGTTAGCACTGTTCTTCCCACCCACAACTACCATTATATCTACTTTTGCAGCTAAATCATAGACCGCACGCTGTCTTTCCTCGGTCGCCGCGCAAATAGTTTCACCTGGGATGACTTCTTTACCCTGTGCTAAGACATATTCTATCACTTTTTGCCATGAAACGGGAGATGTAGTTGTCTGAGCGATTACGGCTACCCTTTCAGATAGTTCAACCTCCCGCAGCTCAGCGGCGTCTCTGACCACTACGAGTCTCTCCAAAGCGTGTTCCTGCACGGCCACAACCTCCGGATGTCCCTTGTCCCCCACCAGAATTACCTGACAGCCTTCCTGAAGAAGCTTTCTGGCTACATCTTGTAACCTCTTCACAAAGGTACAGGTGGCATCAGCTACTACCCAGCCCTGTTCACCAGCCAGGGTGTATGTGGCCGGACCGGCGCCATGGGCTCTGATGAGAACGCTGCTTCCCTCGGGTATCTCCTTGTGGGTAGTGTCAGCGTCGACGATCTTCAATCCTCTGGCCTCAAGCCTGGCCATGACCTGAGCGTTATGCACCACCTGACCGAGGGCGTAACCTCCGCTGTCCGCCAGCTCTTCTGCTTTCTGCAGGGCCCGCCGGACGCCAAAACACATACCGGTGGGCGATGCCAAAATGACTTTCATCAGTCACCTCTCCTCAAGGCATCGATGCGTTGCATAAGCCCTTTTGTCGCTGCTTCCCGGCTGTATTCCTGTCCAGCAGGCACCAGATCCGCTGAAAGAACCGGTTCACCTATGCGCAACTTAATGCGACCCCAGAACTTATACTGCCCGACAATGCCTACCGGAACCAGAGTGGCCCTGGCTGAATCCGCCAGCATCATTACACCCTGGTGGGCTTCACCAAGCTCCCCTGTTTTGCTCCGGGTGCCCTCGGGGAAGATGCCCACGGCCTGCCCCTCTTTCAGGTACTTAATACTGGTACGAATAGCCGATATGTCCGAGCCCCCCCGCTTCACGGGGAAGGCTCCCACAGCTTTAATCAGGTAGCCCAGCACTGGCCACTCAAAGGCTTCAGCTTTGGCCATAAACCTGATTTGTCTGCGGCAATACATGGCGATGATCACCGGGTCAAAATTGTGGATGTGATTGGAGCAGATCAGTACCGGCCCGGCAGGGGGAATGTTCTGGGAACCCCTGGCGTCAATGCGAAAGATCAGTCGGAAGACAAAGCCTACGACGATTATCAGGAAGGTGTACATAGGCATCAACTCCGCCTTTCTGCCACGATATCAAGGATGCGCTGCACCACTTGAGTCAGACTGAGATCTGTGGTGTCCAAAATCAGCGCGTCGTTGGCAGGACGCAAGGGAGAAGTTTCCCGCGAACTATCGAATAGATCGCGCTTTTCCACTGTGGACACAATCTCGCCCAGATCGACCTTATAGCCCTTCTCCTGCATCTCCAGCCAGCGCCGGCGAGCTCTCTCCCTGATGTCAGCAGTGAGAAAAATCTTCACCTCTGCGTCTGTCATCACCGTAGTGCCGATGTCCCTTCCGTCCATGACAATGCCGCCTTCGCGGGCCATGACCTGCTGCATGTGCACTATGGCCTCGCGGACACTGCGATGGCTGGATACCAGGGAAACCAGGCCGCTGACCTCCGGAGTGCGTATTTCCTCGCCCAGCACCTCTCCACCCAAGGTAAGGCGCGACTGCCCGTCCAGACCAAATTCCATGGTCAGAGACAGGGAGGCAATCGTCTCCTCGTCATGGGGATCTATGCCCCGCTCTATGACCAGGTGAGTCAAGGCCCGGTACATGGCGCCGGTGTCAAGATAGCGCAGACCCAGTTCGCTGGCCACCAGCTTGGCTACGGTGCTTTTGCCGGCTCCGGCCGGACCGTCAATGGCGACGTTGATGTTCTTCACCTGATCACGCATGGCGAAGCACCAGGTCGGGGCGCAATTTGGTGGCTGCCCGCAGATAAATGTGGCGGATATCGCCCTTTGGCATGTGTACGTCGGCGTGCAACATCACCCTGATGCACAAAGGCAAGGCGCCCTCTACACCCATCTCCTGCGCCCCCATCAAGGCCACATCAGTGGGGCCAATCTGACGTGCAGCCTCGGCGGGAAAGGCAGATGTGATGTCCGGAGTACCCGTGAAAAAAATGCTGACTAAAGACTCTCTTGAGAGAGCATTACTGCGCAGCATTTCGGCCAGCAGTTCTCTGGTGGCCGAGAGCACCGCTTCCCTGCTGTTCTCTTCCGCTGTAGTAGCCCCTCTGATGGCAATCATTGTGCTTCACCGTCCGTTTCATTCATCCTGCTTCTGGCCGCGGCGGCGTTGCCCGCCACAGCTCCGGTGCTCCAGGCTATCTGCAGGTTGTACCCCCCAGTATAGCCGCTTACGTCCATAACCTCCCCGGCGAAGAATAGACCGGGAACGAGCTTCGATTCCATGGTACGGGGGTCAATTTCCTTGACGCTCACTCCCCCGGCAGTGACTATGGCTTCTTCCACCGGTCGCGGCGCAGTGACTTTGACAGGCAGGGTTTTGAGTATATTGACCAGCGACAGTCTTTCCTCACGGGTAATCTGACTTACCTGTTTATCAGGAGCGATACCTCAGAGGGCCACCACAGCAGTGATTAACCTGCCCGGCAGTAACTTGTCCAGACTGTTGGCAAAATGCCTGCGGGGCACCTCGGCAAAGTCTCGCAGCAACCTGGCATCCAGCTGTTCTTCACTGAGACCAGGTTTCAGGTCGATGGTAAGCACCACAGGTCCCCTGGGCAGCAGGTCAACTATATGGCCGCTGGCTGTTAGCACTAACGGTCCGCTGACGCCGTAGTGGGTGAACAGCATCTCTCCCAGCTCACAACCGGCCGGAGAGGTCAGGGTGACATTCTTCAGGCTAAGCCCCTGCAGTTCCCTCACCCAGGGCTCAGGCGACTCCAGAGGCACCAGAGCGGGGCGTGTCTTCACCAGGTTGTGGCCGAGAGACTGAGCCAGTCGATACCCGTCTCCTGTGGAGCCGGTCACCGGGTAGGAAAGCCCCCCGGTGGCAATGATCACGTTTCGCGCCGAGAGGGAAAAACCCTGCCCGGAAACCGTAAATTCGCCCTTGACGGTAACTAACAGTGACTGCACCCTGCTCTCTGTGCGGACTTGCACTCCTGCTTTCTCCGCGGCTGCCCGCAAAGTGAGAACCAGCTCCGTGGCCCGATCGCTGAGCGGGAAAACGCGACGACCCCGCTCAGTTTTCAGTCGCAACCCCAGCTGATCAAAGAGGGCCATAGTCTTCTGACTGTCCATCTGCGAAAAGGCGCTGTACAAAAAACGCCCGTTCACCGGGACGTTTTCAACCAGTTCCTGTACGGTACAGTCGTTGGTCAGGTTGCAGCGGCCCTTACCAGTAATGCCAATTTTTAGTCCTAGGCGGTTGTTGCGCTCAAGCAGAGTCACGTGTCCCGCGCCTGCCTGCTTTGCATGAAGCGCCGCCATCATGCCCGCCGCGCCTCCGCCAATAATTAACACATCAATCATTGCCCTTGTCTCCGCCCTCTGCCAGCGCCGCGAAGTCGGCGCGCCGCAACTTCTTGTAATGCCCCGTGGGCAGGCTGCCCAGAGTGAGGCTTCCCACCCTCAACCTTTTTAGAAAGGTGACGTCATGCCCCACTGCCAGGCACATGCGCCGCACCTGTCTGTTGCGTCCTTCCCAAATAGTAAGTTCAAACTCAGTCTCATTGCCGACCTGCCGTAGATTATCCACTGCGGCCGGCAATGTCTTGCCGTCGCTGAGGTCCAGTCCCCTTTGCAGGCGATTCAACGACCCCGGGGCCAGGCGCCCCTCTACTCTGACAAGATAAGTCTTGCTGACCCTGTGTGACGGGTGCATCAGCCTGTTGGCCAGTTCCCCGTCATTGGTAAAGAGAAGCAACCCTTCCGTGTCTTTGTCCAGCCGCCCTACAGGGAAAACGCGCACGGGAATGTCCTCCACAAGCTCCATCACAGTGCGCTCGGCGTGGGGATCGCTGACGGTAGTGGTGTACCCCGCCGGCTTGTTAAGCATATAGTAAACCTTGGCTTCCGGCGCTACCGGTTTGCCGTCAAGCAGCACAATGTCCCCCGGATGCACCGAGGAGCCAAGGGAAGCTATCTCCCCGTTTACCTTCACCCTGCCCTCGTTGATCAAGGTCTCACAGGCCCGGCGCGACGCCACCCCTGCCGCAGCCAGGTACTTCTGCAATCTTTCGGCCAATGTCATCTCTCCCCTTTGCTGCCCTTAACACGAAGATGAGCCCCGCCAGGCGGGGCACACCGGATTACTCGACTTCTACAATCATCTCAACTTCTACCAGAGCTCCAAGGGGTAGTCCCGACATCCCGATGGCAGCCCGCGCGTGTTTACCCTTTTCGCCGAAGATGCTCTCCAGCAACTCGGATGCGCCGTTCACAACCTTGGGTTGGTCGCCTGAATCCGGCACACTGTTGACAAATCCGGTAACCTTAACGATGCGCACAATCTTGTTTAGATCAGGCTCCACGGTCTTAATAGCGGCAAGGCAGTTGATAGCGCAAATTTTGGCGGCTTCGTAACCGGCGGAAGTGTCCATGTCTCGCCCGAGGATACCCTTGTACTTAAGATGTCCGGCCACTACCGGCAGCTGGCCCGAAACGAAGATGAGGTTTCCTGTCTTTACGGCCGGAACATATGAGGCTACCGGCTTGCTGGCCTCCGGGACGGTGATACCCAGTTCATTCAATCTCTTTTCGATTGGCATTGGTATTCCCCCTTAAATGGTCTAGGTTTATGTTGCCACAATCGGGCGTCAAATGCAACGAACTCACAAGCCGAAGGAGTTCGGACTGGGAAGCTCGCTGAGGTTGCGCAGATTAAAATGGGCCAGGAAAGTATCTGTTGTGCCATAGAGAATGGGACGTCCCACTGTCTCCTTGCGCCCCACTTCCCGGATCAGGCCCCGGTCCAGCAACGTCATCAATGACCGCTCACACTTGACTCCCCGGACGTCCTCAATCTCGGCCCTCGTAGCAGGTTGCTTGTAGGCGATAATTGCCAGAACCTCCAGAGTGGGCCGCGACAACCTGTACTGCTTGGGTGCGTTTATCCGGCGAATAACCTCATGGGCTTCGCTTCTTGTCACCAGTTGCAGGCCTTCGGCCACAGTGCGGAGCATGACACCGCGCCCGGCATTGTCCAGACTCGCCTCGTACTGTTTAAGCAAGGACGCGAACTCTGTCTCATCCAGTTCCATGGCCTCGCGGATCTTCTCCACGGGCATCGGCTCAGGTGCCGAGAATAATATGGCTTCCAGAACACCCTGTTTATCAAGCATTGACGGCACCTTCTTTGCGAATGTAAATGCGGCCGTCTCTCTCGTTAACCTTCACCTCACCGGTGCGAATTAACTCCAGAAGGCCGAGAAAAACGACTACCACCACCAGGCGCCCAGCGCCTCGGGGGAAAATGTCAGAAAAAGCAGTGCGTTTGCCCGAAGACAGCAAGGAGCGCAGATGCGACAACCCCTCGTACATGGAGTATCCCCCCGTGTCAATGGACATGGGCACAGGGTCGCGGTTGTCCAGGGCCTTCTCCAGCGCGGCTACCAGAGAGAGCAACGAGACATGGGAAAGATCCTGGCGCTCCTCTCCCTCCGGCACCTCTTTGTTCCCCCGTGGGAACAGCTTCGCCGATTCCTCAGCCATTTCGTTCAGTATGCCGGCTACGGTCTGGAAATGCTGGTATTCTACAAGGCTGCGCAAGGCCCGTTCTTCTTCCAGAAGGGCGGCTTCGGCTGCGTCCTCTTCGGGAGCGGAATCCTCCTCTACAGGTAGCAGGCGACGGGACTTGGTGCGCATTATCGTGGCACACAGCACCAACTGCGCACTGGCATCATCTGTGTCGTAGGTCGAGTCGGGGCACATTATCTGTTCGATTACCTGGTCCACTACCTCCGTGACCCGTAGCGAAAAGACATCTATTTCTCCGTTCAATATCATCCGCACCAGATGTGTCAGCAGGCCGTCGTAGCAGGAAATGCAAATATTCATAGCGCTAAATAAACGGGCTCAGGATAAAGCTGACCACAGTGACCATGCCGCGCACCAGGAGGCTGTATATCGGATTAATGATCACCCGCAACGCGCCGGTAGCCACCAGAGCGATGAGCACAAAGAAGCCGTACTGACCGAAGAAATTCGAATACTTGTAGGCCACATTATGCGGTAACAGGCTGGCCAGAACCTTGGAGCCGTCCAGAGGCGGTATGGGCATCAGGTTGAAAACCGCCAGGATGATGTTTAACTCGAAAATGCGCAGCAGCAGAGTGCCAACAAAGTTCACCTGGCTGAAGAAAAAGAAAAATATCAGGGTGACGAAGGCCAGCACTATGTTTGAAGCGGGACCGGCCAGGGACACCAGCATGGTGCCCTGCCTTCTGTTGCTGTAATAACGGGGATCCACCTGTACCGCCTTGCCCCAGCCGAATCTGAAAAAGACCAGCATTAAAAGGCCCATGGGATCGATATGGGCAATGGGATTAAGGGTAAGGCGGCCCTGGTACTTCGGAGTCGGGTCGCCCAGCTTATAAGAGGTAAAGGCGTGGGCGAACTCGTGAATCGTCAGCGCTACCAGCACGGCCGGCAGCAAGAAAATCATGTCTTGCGGTATTAACTGAAACGGCATCTACTTGTCTCCTTTTCCCTGGCGGGCTATTATGCGGTCCAGCAGTTCCAGTTCCTCTTCTGGGGTGCTGATGGTGCCTTCCAGCCTTGCCCGGCGAATTTCACGCAGAATATGCCCAAAGTGCGGGCCGGGAATCAGCCCCCGCTGTACCAGATCGCGCCCTGTGAGACTCGAATCCATGTCGTTGCGGGCCAGCACGCTTTGCAGGCGTTCCCAGGCCTCCGGATCCACCAGCAAGGCCCCAAATAGCCGTGCCTCCGGGTGCAGGGACGAAGCCGCCTCCCAGATATCCGCCACCGACGCGGCGTTGTCGCTTAACACTTCGCGCACCGTGGGTGCGTGCTCTGCCACCTGGGCCATAATATCTCTGGTCCGGCGCGGCAACCGCAGTTGCTCGGCCAGGGCCAACCACTTCTCAAAGGGCTGCCACAGGAGAAGCACCATGATGTACAGGCAGGTCTGGTCCAGCCCGGTGAGGTCCATAAGACTGAGTTGCCGCAGCATCTGCATCTGTTTGTCTGAGAGCAGGTAATCCGGCGACATCAGGTGGCGCAGAATACCCAGTTCGTCCATGCGCAGCACCGATCTGGCCGCCGAAGGCTCAGAAAGAATCTGCTCCAGTTCATCCCGCAGCCTCTCCCGCGATACTTTCTCCATCAGGTCGTTCTCCAGGGCGTTGCGCAGGAAGCGCTCTGTTTCCTCTTCTATTTTGTAGCCGTAGCGTTGCTCAAAACGCACCGCTCGCAATATGCGAGTGGGATCTTCCACAAAACTGAGGTTGTAAAGCACCCGGATAACGCCGGCGCGGATGTCCGAGCGCGCCCCAAAGAAGTCCAGCATTGCGCCAAAGGAACCCGGGCTCAGGGATACAGCCAGCGTGTTAATGGTGAAATCGCGACGGTAGAGGTCCTGCCGAATGGTGGCCAGTTCCACGTCGGGCAAAGCCGCGGGAGCCACATAAAACTCGGTGCGGGCCGTGGCAAAATCGATGTGCTCGCCGTTTTGCAGCTTGATGGTGGCTGTGCCAAACTGGGGGTGCTCCACAATGTCGGCAGCCAACAGCTTCGCCATGACCCGGGCCAGAGGTATGGCCTCCGGTTCCACCACTACGTCAACATCCAGATTGTCGTAACCTATAATCATATCCNNTGACCATGCCGCCCACCAAGTAGGCCTTACCACCCAGGCGCTCCGCTTCCTGTCCGATGAGGAGCAGTAGCCCCACGCCTTTGTTGCCCAGGCGTTCTTCCACGAGGTGGGTAATGTTGGCGTTCTCCAGGTTGTCGTCATCCGGCGTAGAACGAAAGGTTTCGCGATACCAGTGCGGGTAGCTCTGGCCGTGCAGTATGCGCAGAATGTCCGTACGGGTGACAATGCCCACCAAATGACTGGTGGCATCGAGAACGGGCAAGCGCCCGATGTCCCGAGTCACCATCACCCTTTGCGCCTCATCCAGGGAAGCGTCAGGCCCGATAGTAATTACGGACGTAGACATAAAGGCTTTTACCGGCGCATTCTGCAGGCCGTGATGATTAGCCTTGTCCAGATCACGCCGCGAGATAATGCCCACCAGCTTGTCGCCTTCCATCACCGGCATACCGCTGTGACCGCTGCGCAACATCTGCCGACCGGCTTCCTCCATGGTGGTGTCCGGATGGATTGTGCGCACAGGGCTCTTCATCAGGTCGCGCACCCGAATGGCCGGGGTCACCGCCGCCGGCAGGGCCTGCTCTATCTGCTCAATAATGGCGTCGGTATCGCCGCCCTTCACCGTAGCCGAAGCGGCCTGAGGATGACCTTTGCCACCAAAGGGTTCCAGCAGGCGCAGAAGGTCCACTCTGGGGTTGCTGGTGCGGCCCACAATGTGTACCCTGGTATCCATGCTCACCACTGAAATGGAAGTGTCGCAATCGCTAAGTTCTGTTAGCCGGGTTGTCAAGACCGCCAAACCTTCCACGTATTCGCTGATCTCACATGAAGTCAGGCAGACGTTGGCGTCATTGACGCGCACTGTGCGCGAGGCGGCCAGCAATTCTTCAAAGAGGTTGCGCTGTCCGTTGGTAAGCGGTCCTTTGGCGTGGCGGGCCACTATCTGCAGATTGGCCCCCCGTTTGAGTAATTCCGCTACTGCGGTAGCATCCCGCGGCGTAGTATTTTGCGTCGTCAGGCAACCTGTGTCAGCGTAGATGGCCGTGGCCATGATGGTGGCCTGGGAGGGAGAAACGGGAAGATCCCGGCGGATGATGTATTCCACCATAATGGTGGTGGCAGCACCAACTTCTTCCACATAGAGGTCAGCGTGTGCCGGCAGGTCTTCCTCCAAAGGATGATGATCGATGATGGTGAGCTGAATATCAGGCTTGTCAAAAATACGCTTAAATTTCCCGATGCGGTCGCGATTCTGTGTGTCGGTGACCAAAAGATGGGTTATCTTCTGCACGTCAATCAGATCGACCTCTGTGAAATTCAATTCATCCTTATAGAGCGAATATAGCTCTTTAACGTTCTTGGTGATGCGGGCGGGAAAGCAAACCAGAGCGTCCGGGCGCAGTATCTTACCTGCCGTCAGACACCCCAAGGAATCGAAATCAGCGTTAGCGTGGCAGATGATGACTTCCACCGCACCGCCTCCCTTCTATTAACCGCGCAAGAGTAACGCAGACTAGAGTCATTATAGCACAGACTTTATGGTCTTAAGTACCAGCGTCCCCGGGGCGGCCTTTTCCGCCGAAAGGCGAAACGCCTGAATGGTTTGCCGGCGTAAACTCTCCAGTTCCGCGTCCTTTCTGGCATGAATTTCAGCCAGCGGAGCACCAGCCTCTACATAGTCGCCCACAGAAACCTGCAAAACCAGACCAACCGCGGGGTCAATGATGTCCGCCTTGGTCTTGCGTCCAGCCCCCAGCAGCATGGCCACATTGCCCAGTTCCAGGGCTGCTATTTCCTCTACAAACCCATCGGCATTAGCGCACACCACCTCGACCCTTTCCGCGGTCGGCAAAGGTCCCGTCAGGTCGCCTCCCTGCGCCTTCACCATCTGCACAAACTTATCGTAGGCAGCACCACTGCTAAGCACCTGTAGCAACCTCTGGCGCGCCTCTTTTTCGTCCTTAACACTGCCGTGCATCAGGAGCATTTGCTCCGCCAGAGCCAGGGAGACTTCCCTCAGGCGCTGTGAACCGCCCTTGTTCTGCAAGATCCGCAACGCCTCGCGTACCTCAAGGGCATTTCCTATTGCCCTGCCCAGCGGCTGGTCCATGGCTGTCAGCAAGGCGGTGGTGGGGCGACCGGTGAGACGGCCGACTTCCACCATCTTCTCCGCCAAAGCCTCCGCCTGCTCCGCAGTCTTCATAAAGGCACCGGCGCCAAACTTCACGTCCAGGACGATGTGCGTGGCGCCCGAGGCGATCTTCTTGCTCATGATAGAGCTGGCGATCAACGGAATGCTGTCTACAGTGGCCGTGACATCGCGCAGAGCATAGAATATGGCGTCGGCGGGTGCCAGTTGCTTCGTCGCTGAGATCAGGCCGATGCCAATGCTCTTAACTTGAGCCACGAAGTCTTCGATGCTCAGAGCGCAAGTCATGCCTGAAATGCTCTCCAGCTTATCCACCGTGCCTCCCGTATGCCCGAGCCCCCTTCCGGTAAGCTTGGCCACAGGTGCGCCACAGGCAGCCACCAGAGGGGCCACCACCAGCGTGGTCGTATCGGCAACACCTCCTGTGGAATGCTTGTCCACAACCTTGCCCAGGCCAGAAAGATCCACCGTATCACCGGACTGGGCCATGGCCAGGGTGAGCTCCGCCGTTTCCCTGTCGTTCAGTCCCTGCAAAAAGGCAGCCATAAGAAAGGCGGAAACCTGGTAATCTGCCGCCTCACCAGCCACAGCCGCCTTTACGAAGCCGGTTATCTCTGCGCCGGACAGCTCATGGCCGTCCCTCTTACGTCTTATTACATCGTATGCGTTCAGTTCTTATCCCTCCAACTCCCGGGCAAAAGGCTGCGCCGGGAAATCCTCGGTCAGATCAAACAGGCGCAAAATGGTTGCGCCTATATCGGTAAGGCTACTGCGATCCCCGAGCGGACCACCGTGGGGGTTACCGGGGCTATAAGCCAACAAGGGCACGTATTCGCGGGTATGATCGGTACCCGGAAAGGTGGGGTCGCAACCGTGGTCAGCTACGATGAAAAGCCAGTCGTCTTCTCTAAAATCGGCGAGGAACTCCCCTAACCAGCGGTCCACCTCGTAAAGGGCCTGACCGTAACCGGCAGCGTCATTGCGGTGACCGTAATGCGAGTCAAACTCCACCAGGTTGGTGAATATGAGCCCGGAGGTTGTCGCAGCATAGACAACTGCTGTTTTGCTCATGCCGTCACGGTTACTGATGGTCTTGACACACTCGCTAAAGCCGCTTCCTGCGTAGATGTCACAGACCTTGCCAATGCCAATGGTGGCCACACCGGCATTATGCAGCAGGTCTATCGCCGTCGGTCGCGGAGCGCTGACAGCGTAATCCTTGCGGTTGGCCGTGCGTGCAAAGGGGTGTTCTCCGGCGAAGGGCCGGGCGATAATCCGCGCCACGTTACATTCACCCTGCATGATGTCTCTGGCAGCCAGACAAATCTCGTACAGCTCAGGAAGAGGCACCACCTCTTCGTGGGCTGCGATCTGCAGCACGCTGTCGGCTGAGGTATAGAGAATGGGGCTCCCCGTGCGTACATGCTCCTCGCCCAGTTCGGCAATGATCTCGGTGCCTGAAGCTACTGTGTTGCCGAGATAGTCGCGCCCGGTACGTCGCTTGAGCTCCTCCACGATATGGGGCGGGAAGCCTTCAGGGAAGGTCTGAAAGGGAACCTCCTGTACCACGCCCATCATCTCCCAGTGACCGCTGATAGTATCCTTGGCCAGGGTTTTCGTCATGCCTCGGCCATAGTGCGCCAAAGCGGGCTCTGAAGTCGCCAGCCTCTCATGCTCTAGTATCCGGCCCAATCCCAGTCGAGTCAGGTTTGGCAACATTAGCCCCGGGTTGGCGTCCAGCACATTACCAAGGGTGTTGCTGGTTTCGTCACCAAAGTCCGCCGCGTCTGGCAGAGCGCCTATTCCTACACTGTCAAGAACCAGGAGGATTACTGTTCTTTTCATTTTGCTTCGCCTCCAGATGGCTTAGTGTGAATCTTCGCTCGTGGATGAGCGTCCTCGTAAACTTTTCTCATGCGGGACCTGGTTATGTGTGTGTAGATCTGGGTTGTGCTTATGTCGGCATGGCCCAGCATTTCCTGGACGGCCCGCAAATCTGCCCCGTTGTCCAGCAAATGGGTGGCGAAGGAGTGGCGTAGTGTATGGGGGGTAATCTCACCCCGGATATGGGCTTCCTGCGCCTGTTTCTTTAGCAGTTTCCAGAATCCCTGCCGGGTCATTTTGCGCCCGTGGTGATTAACAAAAAGGGTTTTGACGTCACGATTGCGCAGCATTTTGGGGCGTCCTTCGGCCAGGTATTCCCGGAGGGCTGTTGCCGCCACCGAACCCAAAGGCACGAGGCGTTCCTTGTTGCCCTTGCCCAGGCAGCGCACAAAACCCGAATCCAGATTCACGTCCTGCACCGCCAGGCCTATCAGCTCAGATACTCGCATGCCAGTGGCGTACAGCAACTCCAGCATGGCCTTGTCCCGCAGTCCCGCCGGAGTCCCCGTGTCCGGGTTCTGCAGGAGTATTTCCACTTCATTCAGGCTCAGTACCGTCGGCAGACGCTTCCCGGCGCGGGGAGTATCCAGATCCAGGGTGGGGTCCACATCTATATACCCTTCTGCCGCCAGAAACCGGTAGAAGGAACGCATAGCCGCCAGCGACCGGGAAACGGTGGAACCAGACTTCCCTCGCTTGGTTAAGAGCTCCATGTAGACCAGAATGCGGTTCTTTTCCACCGCGCCCCAGGAAGTGTAGTTCTGTTCGCGCAGGTAGGAGAGAAACTGACGCAGATCGCGGCCATAAGACTCCACAGTGTTGGCTGCCAGGCCCCGCTCCACGTCGAGATAATCAAGATAAAACTCCAGTTCCTTTTCCAAAACCTGCCTCACCTCCTGTAAGTAGTTATTTCTTTATACTTTCCACATGGGGGGGTGCTAATCCTTTAGATGACGAGAGCAAAGGATGTGAGCGTTCCTGTTGGGTATGGGGATGGGCTCTTAGCTCTTAGCTCATGGGAGTTGGAACGACCGGGGTGAATGCGTGGGCAATCGTTTTGGATAACTCCGGAATCCAAAAAAAGACCATCTCAGATGATTTACTCACCCGGGATGGTCTCGCGTTCTCAGTCTCCTCGTATCTCCTGCCAAGAGCTAAGAGCCAGGAGCCAAGAGCTCCCCCTCGTACTACCCCTCGCAGTTTCCACAACTACCTCGCGTTATACGCCTCAACGCCTGCAGCCAAGATTTCCATAGCTTTCTCCAGGTCCTCGGTGTTTAGCACATAGGCCAGACGGCATTCGTCCTTGCCCAGACCCGGCGTGGCGTAGAAGCCGGCGGCGGGTGCCACCATGACTGTGGCGCCGTCCATCTCAAAGTGGCTCAGCATCCATTCGGCAAAGGCGTCGCCATCGTCGATGGGAAGCTTGGCGATGACGTAGAAAGCACCCTTGGGCTGGCAGCAAAGCGCCCCGGGGATCTTGCTGATACCGTTAAAGATAATATCTCTGCGTTTCTGGTATTCGGTGAGCACACCTTCGAAGTATGACTCAGGAACTGTCAGGGCGCCAATAGCCCCTATCTGCTCCAGGGTCGGCGGACACAGTCTGGCCTGGGCGAAGCGCATTATGGAGCCCATAAGCTCCTTGTTCTTGCTGACAATGTTGCCCACGCGGGCGCCACAGGCGCTGAAACGCTTGGAGATACTGTCGGCGATAATGGCGTGCTGGTCAAGGCCGGGTATGGTCATAATGCTGGTGTACTTTTCACCGTCGTAAACGAACTCGCGGTACACCTCGTCGGCCACAATATAGAGATCGTGCTCTAGAGCCAGTTCCGCCAGCACCTCAAGCTCTTCCCTGGTGTACACTACGCCAGTGGGGTTGCCGGGGTTGCTGATGAGAATAGCCTTTGTTTTGTCGGTAATCTTTTCGACAAAAAGCTCCTTGGGAGGCAGGCGGAAGCCGTCTTCAGCCTTGGCTGTCACCGGAACTACCGTGATGCTGGCCTGCACCGCAAAGCCATTGTAGTTGGCATAGAAAGGTTCAGGCACCAGGACCTCATCGCCGGGATCACAGGTTGCCAGCATGGCAAAGAGCAGAGCTTCGCTGCCGCCCGTGGTGACGATAATCTCGGCGGGAGTCACGCTTACGCCGTACTTGGCATAGTACTCCGCCAGGCCCTGTCTAAACTCCAGTAGGCCGTTGCTCGGCCCATAGGCCAGGACAGTCTCCTGGTAATTCTTAATGCGGTCCCACATCTGCTCCGGTGTGGCGATGTCAGGCTGGCCGATGTTCAGGTGATAGACATGGGTTCCCCTGGCCTTGGCTCCGTCGGCGAAGGGTACCAGTTTGCGGATAGGTGAAGCAGGTATGTCGTGTCCTCGTTGTGACAGCTTAATACTCATTGGGCACCTCCAAAATATTGGCTTCTTAAGTGAAACTATTCGCTAAGGCTTAGGGAAATCCTGCGTTTTGACGCAAAGGCGTCAAAAGCAAGAGTAATCAGACTAGTAATCAAACTGGTGTAGTCCAGACCGCTGGCATCCCACATTTTAGGGTACATGCTGTTCACTGTGAAGCCCGGCATGGTGTTAATTTCGTTCACAAGCAGCGAATTATCCTGTAAAAGGAAGAAATCTACCCGGGCCAGCCCGTGACAGTCTATGGCGCGGTAAACCCGCACCGCCATCACCCTGAACTGCTCCGTCAGTTCTGCCGAAATATCGGCGGGGATTAGCATTGTAGACCCGCTGAGATACTTGGCGCTGTAGTCGTAGAAGTCTGCTCCGGGCACTATTTCCCCGGGCACCGAGGTGACTACGTCGTCGTTACCCATTACACTCACTTCAATTTCCCGCGCCTGCACACCCTGCTCCACCATCACCTTGCGGTCAAAACGCGCGGCTTCCTTCACAGCAGCCAGCAGTTCCTGCCTGCTGTGAACCTTGGTCACCCCGACACTCGAGCCCAGGCTCGCCGGTTTTACAAACATGGGGTAGTTCAGGTTGCCTTCGGCGTCAGCTATCAAGGTCTCCGGCGAAGCTTCAAAATCCCGCACTGTGCTCCAGACATACGGCGTCACGGGCAATCCATAATGGCTAAATACGGCCTTCATCATAACTTTGTCCATGCCTAAGGCCGAACCTCCGACACCTGCGCCCACGTAGGGTATACCGACCATTTCCAGCAGACCCTGTACTGCTCCGTCCTCCCCATACGTGCCGTGGAGCACCGGGAAGACAACATCGCCCTGGCTCAAGATATAGGCAATCTTGCCAATGCCGTTCTGCTCGGGTGCGGGCAACACTTCCTTGATGCCCTGCTGGCGCAAGTCTCTCGGGTCAGTGCAAAAAACCCATTGTCCCTGCCGGGTGATGCCCACCGGTATGGGCTCAAACAGTGTCTGGTCGATGGCTTCCATAACCGAAGCCGCCGATTCCACCGAAACTTCATGTTCGGCGGAACGGCCGCCATATAGCACAATTACCCTTTTTTTCACACTCAGGACCTCCGTCTCGTCACTATAGCTGAGCCAACAGCGTATATCATTATCAGTCCGCCCACCACGCCAGAGATCTTCAGGCGTTCCGGCGTCAGCAGCGGCACATGGTTAGCCACCGTCAGGGGTACTACCGTGCGTTTGCCTGCCACCTGTACGACCGCCTCCCCCACCAGATCCCCCGGCTTGAGGGGCGGCCACAGCGACGGGTAAGGATACAGGTCAATCCTGGTTGACGGTCTTTCGCTGCGCGGGGAAACAAACTCGTAGCCCTCGGTGGCCACAACTATCACCTTGCCCGAAAAAGCCACATCCACTACGCCCAGGGTTTGCTTGGGGCGAAAAAGAATATTCTTGCGGTAGTTGGCAAAGCCATAATCCAACAGCAGCTCAGTATCTGTCCAGATGTTCTGCCCCTGCGAGCCCATTATGACACTGGCCACCTTGAGACCCTCCCGCTCGGCCACGGTCACAAAACATTGTCCTGCCGCATCGGTATACCCTGTCTTGCCTATAATCAGCCCGCGATATTCCCCCAGCAGCTTGTTCTGGTTAACCAGAGAGATCTGGTTGGCGGTAACATGGCGCCGCGTAGTGGATATCTCGACATATTGCTTATTCCTGGCTGCGACCAGAGCCAGAATACTCAGGTCGTGGGCCGTGCTATACTGGTCTGCGTGGGGCATGCCGTGGGGATTGACGAAGTGGGTGTTCATCATCCCGAGGTCCCTGGCCCTGTTGTTCATCAACTCTGCGAAGGCTTCAATACTGCCAGCCAAATGCTCGGCGATGGCGGCAGCCGCGTCATTGGCCGATATCAGTTGCGCCGCATAGATCAGATCCAGCAGAGTCCATTCGCTGCCTGGGCGCAAGTATAAGGAAGAGCCTCCAGCAGCAGTCGCCCGCTGGCTTACTGTCACTATTTCCTGCTGTCTGCCTGATTCGAGCGCCAGCAGTATCGTCATAACTTTGGTCAGGCTGGCGGGAGCATGACGAACATCCCCGTTCTTATCATAAACGGGGAAGTCGAGTCCCTCTATGCGTACGGAACCGCGCAAAGCAACTATCTCGGGCTCTGCGCCCTCAGCCTGCGGCGTAAGCAGCAGACACAGCAGAAGTAGCAGAATCAGTGTCTTCTTCATATCGAACCCCGGTCTCAGACTTCACAACTCATTGTAATATTAACACAAAACGGTGCCCTTACGGCACCGTTTGTATATTAGCGAGAGAAACCTTTGCCCTTCTCAATGGCCTGCATATTCAGCGGCAGGAGATCCTGGCGGTGTGCCGGCAAGGCTTTCTTTAGAGCGGCGGCGATGCTGTCATCAGCGACGGCGCCGGTGGCCTCTACGAAGGCTCCCAGAGTCACCATGTTGGCCACTCGCACATTCCCCAGTTCCTGCGCCACTTCATTAGCCGGGACGGCAATGACCCGGATGTCCTTGCGCACCGGCGCACGGTTGATCAGGGTGCTGTTATAGATCAGCGTCCCGCCGGGAACCAGCAGCTTCTCAAACTTGTCCATGGAAGGCAGATTCATGGCGATAACCACGTCGGGGTTTG
>DDWC01000173.1 GCA_002345475.1 Firmicutes bacterium UBA2296 | reverse complement strand
ATCGCTGAAAAGTGTTCGTATCTGGCAGCTTAAGTCTGATACGGATGTGTATATGAAATTTATCAGCTTAGAAGAAATGACCAATCAGTTTGGAGAGCCTGCTCCGGAACATTACAACATCGTTTATGATGGTCAGCTTGGAACAAACGATTTTGAAGCCATTTATAGCCGCTGCAATACAAATCATCCCTCTGGATATAAGGGGCATTCGCTGTCCATGTCCGATGTGGTAGAGCTTTATAACGAGGAAGGCAGCGAATTCCATTACTGTGATCGTTTTGGATTTAAACAGATTGCTTTTGAAGAAGGCAGTCAAACACAGGGCATGGCAGAGTCCATGTCACAATCATTTTAGGAGGAAGAAGTTATGCCAAAAAAAGCAACACCGGCTGCTCCCCAAAAGGAACAGTTTCAAGAAACACCGATGAATTTTGATGTACGCATTTATCCAGTAAAAATAGATGGCGCACTGAAAGCTAATGCATCGGTCAATATCAATGAGTTTTTTGCGGTGTCTAAAGTCCGTATTTTAGAAGGCACAAAAGGCATGTTTGTATCCATGCCCCAATATAAAGGGCAAAACGGCGAATACAAAGACATCTGCTTTCCCTGCACCAAGGAAGCAAAAAAAGCCTTTGACAAGGCGGTACTATCTGCCTATGAGCAAACAATGGCACAAAAGCAGTCCAAGGAACAGATGCAGGAAGCCCCTGAACAGGAACAAAGCCAGCAAATGGCCGGAATGTAAGGAGGATTGCTAATGAGTACAAAAGTTAAAAGACCCACCAGTATTTTACTGATTTTTTGCGTGGTACTTTCTTTATCTGCAGGGAGTGCTTATGCAGCTCATCGATACTTTGAAGATGCCAAGGGGCATTGGGCAGAGGAAGCAATTAATATCCTTGCAGAAAAGGGTGTAATTGCTGGCTATCCCGATGGGCTGGTTCACCCAGATAATATTATTACAAGAGCGGAATTTGCAGCTCTGATAACAAGGACGATGGAACTGCCGAAGCCTGACGGACAGGATATTATAATCCGCTTTACTGATATTGCGGGACACTGGTCTGAGTCTGATGTAGAGGCTCTTGTCATTGCAGGGATTATCCAAAAAGGTGATTTTGCTGATAAGTTTTTACCTGATGAACCTATCACCCGTATGGAAATGATCCGTATGCTGGTCAGAGCCATGGGCAAGGAAAGCCATGACCCATCCTGTCCATGTATGCTTGGATTTTTAGATGAAAGTCAGCTTAGTGGGGAAGAAAAGGCATACATCTGTACCGGCAAGCACTACCACATTATAGATGGGTATCCGGATGGCACAATTTGTCCCGATAAGAATGCCACTCGTGGTGAAGCTTTTGAAATGTTAGTGGATACAGAAAAAGCTAAGGAACAGATAAAAAAAGAAGAATCGGAAAAACAGCCTGTCATAAAGCCGGAGGAAAAGCCTTCAGGTAATGGAGGTTCTTCCTATGTGCCAGCCCCTCAGTTTTCCTTCACCCTTCCCGAAGCTGCCTATACAGCCGATGAAATTAAGGTTGAAGCAAACAGCCGCTATGTCAGCAGTATTATATGGACAGTTCAAAAAGACGGACTCCCGGCGGTGCTAACAGATATTATCAAAGGCGAGCTGACAGCCGATGGAGGTACAGTACAGTTTTTACAAACCGGTAGTTTTACTCTAATAGCCACTGTTAAAAACAGTCGAGGTGTGGCGGCAAATTATGAACAGGCTATCACTGTTTATCCAATGGTTTCAGCTGATTTTAAGCTACCTGAAACAGCACACACCGATACTGCTGTTGCTGTAGAGCTTTCAACCGAAAACCTCGGAAGTAAAGCAGTGGTGTGGTCTTTGGTAAAAGACGGTGTAGCTGTAGAAATCATTGAGGCTCTCACAGGAGAACTAAACCCTCAAGGCACGTGGAGTGTGTGGCCTTGGTGACAAAGTCTTAGCCGGAGCTTCTGCGATGATGGGTTTTCCTGTCATGGTAGACGCCCGGCAAATGGAGGTGGTGGAGTGTTCTTTAAGAACATCGAGACAGATAGATTGTTGCTTAAGAAAATTGATGCCGGGGACCGGGAGTTCATATTTAGTCAGTTTTCCGACGAAGATATTAACAGATACCTGTATGATGCCGAACCACTGACAGACATAGGCGGCGCTGATGAGATCATCGCCTTTTATTCGCAGCCAGAGCCGCGACGACAACAGAGGTGGATCTTACAGCGCAAAGAGGACGGGGCGAAAATGGGAACATGTGGATTCCACAACTGGAACACTGCCGAGGCCAGCGTTGAGATCGGTTATGACCTCAAAAAGGAGTTTCGCGGTAAGGGATATATGCAGGAAGCACTGCAGGCACTCATCGATTTCGCCGGGCACAGCATGTCCGTCCGGGAAATCAGGGCCTGCATCTATCCACAGAACAGCAAGTCAATTCTTCTGGCCGAGAAACTCGGTTTTGTGCTAACAGGGCAGACGCGAACAGAGATCTTCAGAGACGAAGAGTACGTGCATCATCTCTACTCCCTGCTCACCCGGAAGACCGGAAACTCTCCTTAGAGTTGCTGGCGAGGATCGAGCCCTCAGCTATCTACGTTAGTCAGACTCAATAATCTCGAGGTGAGAAAAATGGATGATATGGTCGAACGTTTCAGAAGACTACCCACAGGTAACATCTGTGATGCACGAGGTCCGGGAGGTAACATGGTTTCGGCGATAAGACCTGTGTGCCACAAAATGCGACTGGCCGGTCGGGCGTATACTGTGAAGATTCCGGCGGGAGACAACTTAGGCCTGCATCGTGCCATCTACAATGCACCTGCAGGATCGGTGCTGGTGGTGGACGCCGAAGGATACGCAGGTGGTGGGGTGTTCGGTGATATTATGGCCACGGCGTGCCAGGCACGAGGGATATCCGGCGTAGTAATTGACGGCGCATGCCGGGACGCGGTTGACCTCGCAGAGTTAGGCTTTGCCGTGTTTTCCGGGGCTGTGAATCCCGGCGGAACCGTCAAGGAAAACCCCGGCGAGCTCAATCAAACCATCACTTGCGGCGGCGTTGTGGTTCATCCTGGAGATGTCGTGGTCGGCGATCTAGATGGCGTAGTGGTCGTGCCCGCGGAGACGGCCCAGTCCGTGCTGGAGAAGGCTGAACAGAAAAACAGAGACGAGGGGATGGTCCGGCGTCGGCTTCTTGCCGGTGAAAGCACCCTGACCATATTTGGTCTGGAGGGTAAGCTGAAGGGCGGGGAGGCAGCCACGAAGGCCTGAAAGTAGATGATGGAGAGGTGCAAGAACGGAAATGGTTGAGATCGTATTAGCAATCCTGCTGTTACTATATCTCGGGTACAGAGTGGTTTTTGTGGTGCCCAGAGAGATAAGAAACCTTAATGCGAAGTTTGACCCTATTCAGCTACAGCTGGCGCACATGGAGACACAGCTGGGGCAGATCAGCAGCAAACTGGACCGCCTACATGGATGAGAACGCTGAAGTACCGTAGCTGGCGTGTCATTGGTGACGAGCGCCGCAATGTAGTTCTGCGCAATATCCGCTGATATATTGGTGATAGAGTCTATTTTTCCCCGTATGGAGGTGACATCACATAGACACTGTTGAGGAGAAGCTTGCGAAGTCGCTAACGGCTGAATCCACAGAACTGATTCCTTACCTGCCGTATCTGCTACAGGATTTATGGGAACTAGGATCATCACCCCAGGACATACTGGGGATGATCACCAGACACATCCCCATATCCAGACAGACCAGAATCCTTGATCTGGCGTGTGGCAAAGGAGCGGTCAGCGTTAACCTGGCCAGGGAACTAGGCTGCAAGGTAAAAGGGATTGACATTATGCCGGACTTCATCAGTTTTGCGGTTCAGAAGGCAAGGGAGTTTGGCGTAGATGCACTCTGCGAGTTTGTGGCGGAGGATATAACAGAGTCGGTTGAGAAGGAGAGAGACTACGATATCGTTATACTGGGAGCAGTTGGCGACGTACTGGGAAGGCCAGAGGAGACGATTGCTCTGCTTAAACGCACCGTCAAAAGCGACGGACACATCATCATTGATGATGCCTATGGGAATGAGAAAAGCGACTCGGAGCACCCAACGAGAGAACACTGGCTGGATATCTTCGCCCGCGCTGGAGTTGTACTTGTTGACGAGAGAGTCATTGAAGATGATGAACTGGCCAGTCTCAATAAAGAGCAGCAGGAATGGATAGAAAAAAGAGCTAATGAACTTAAGGTGACGATACCGGGAAAGGCACAGCTTTTTGATAGCTACATACACAGCCAGCTAGCTGAATGCAAACAGCTGGAAGACGAAATATCCGGTGTAACCTTGCTCCTGCAGGTCATCGCTTGATTGACCGCGCTGGACAAATGGTTGTCGCGCAGTGAAATCCAGTATGTCTCTCTGGATCCAGCTGCGTACCCTTTAGAGTGGCAGTGCTCTGCATCTGGGAACCGTCCCCGGTGCTTCACTGGAATATGCCAGTTTGAATAAGATAATTGTGCCAGGGGGTCAGGGCAGTAATGTATATTGCCACATACAGCATAGATATAGCCGCACTCCTTTACTTGATGTGGCTGTTGCATTCCAGCACCGCACTGGATAGCCGTCGTAAGAAGCCATTTTCCGCAGCAATAATTCTCACCGTCACCGTAATTCTTGCTGAAGCGGGAACTATTTTTGCTGGAAATGGAAACGTAGCTTTTCGCAGCTTGAACATCTTCTGCAATGTTGTGGGCTTTGCTCTTACCCCGATAATTCCCCTGGCCATAGCTCTGATTTTCTACAGTGACATTCTCAGAACGCACAAGATCTTGCTGGTTCCGACATACATAAACATCGTGGCGACAGTCTTGTCACCGTGGTTCGGCTTTGTTTTTCATGTCAACGCCAGCAATCAATATTTTAGAGGAGATTACTTCTTTGTCTTTATGGCAGCCTATATTTTCAATTTCCTGTTCCTGGTTGTCAGAACTGTGGATACGGGCAGACAGTACAATTATCCTATTATGCGTAAGATGATTGCTTTGTCGATGTTCACCATAACAAGCACCAGCATACAGCTGATAGAACCGCTGGCATATTCTTCGTGGCATGGTGTAACACTATCGTTGTTCCTTTACTTCCTCTTGATATCTGAGTTTGATAACAGCTTTGACACACTGACCGGTTTATATAACCGGGCAACTTTTGATAAGATCGCCAGAGAGTTAGTGAGTGCAAAGGGTTATTCCGTTATGGTCCTTGATATAAACGATTTCAAAAGTGTTAACGATACGTACGGGCATGATTATGGCGATCAAGTCATACAAAGCGTTGCGGAAATCATAAAGGATTCGTTTGATCAGCATTACACCTGCTATCGTTATGGCGGCGATGAATTCTCCATAATCGGCAGTGAAACTGATAGTGAAAAAATAGAAGAGCATTTAAGGTCTATGACAGATGCTCTTGAAGAAATGCGCAACAGAGGCAAAATCCTGCCGACAATCTCATATGGATACAGCATTTCTCCGGGCGGGGGGAGGCCGGATCTATACAAAGCCCTTAAAGAGGCTGATGATCAGATGTATCAGTTCAAAAAGGTTCATAAGGCCAATGCAGGCCGTGAGGCTACCGTTTCGTCTTACTAACTGCAACTATCTTAGTCTCCCACGTCGGATTTCTCGCAGATGAGGTGTTGTCGTGTGATTCAGTGGATAAGTCAATTTGGTGCGGTTCAACAGGCTTTAATAGCAACCGTCTTCACGTGGGGGGTCACCGCCCTGGGTGCATCTCTTGTCTTCTTTTTCAAGACCATAAACAAGAAAGTGCTAAATGGCATGTTGGGGTTTGCGGCTGGGGTTATGATTGCTGCCAGCTTCTGGTCTCTGCTTGCGCCTGGGATTGAGCTAGCTGAAGAACTAGGTCAGGTGCCGTATGTCACTGCTGCTTCAGGATTTCTATTAGGGGGCGGATTCCTCTATTTGGTCAACAAATTGCTACCTCATTTGCATGCCGGGCGAAATGTGTCTGCCGCAGAAGGTCTTAGGACTACGTGGCAGAGAAGTGTCTTGTTAGTGCTGGCAATTACACTTCACAATATACCTGAAGGACTTGCTGTCGGTGTGGCCTTTGGCGCTGTTGCTGCCGGTGTGGGGACTTCAGCAACACTGGCAGGGGCAGTTGCCTTGGCCATAGGCATAGGACTGCAGAACTTCCCCGAGGGAGCGGCGGTATCGATACCTCTGCGGCGCGAAGGCCTCAGCAGAACCAAAGCATTCTTGTACGGGCAGTCGTCAGGCATTGTGGAGCCCATAGCCGGTGTTCTGGGTGCCTTTGCGGTCACAAGAATGCAACCGATACTACCATATGCCCTTGCCTTCGCGGCTGGCGCCATGATCTATGTTGTTGTTGAGGAACTTATACCCGAGGCGAGGCGAGAAGAGGGCGGTCCGAAAACCGATATTTCGACAATCGGGGCCATGCTGGGCTTTGCCGTTATGATGATACTGGATGTGGCTCTGGGATAATGACCGCTGGCCGCATGCGAGGTCTCGCCGATACGAAGCGTCAGGGACGGTTCTTTTCGCTTCGAATCCCGACAAACCAATAGTACTATGATTCAGAGGTGATGAAGTTTGGCAAGGCAAGCCAGGAAGATCAGTCCAACTGGGTTCTATCACGTCATGATGCGCGGAAACAACAGAGAGATGATTATAGCGAGGAAGTGGCAGAAAGAGTGGTTTTCAGAGCTGCTACTTAAGGCAAAGGGGGTTGACCTAACAGCCTATTGCCTCATGGATAATCACATTCATCTCATCGTTCGGGCGGAGATTGCGGACTTGAGTGAGGCCATCAAGAAAATCAACATCAAATATGCCATGGGTTATAACAGGTCTGGCGACAGAGTTGGGCATGTGTTTCAGGACAGATACAGAAGCGAAGTTATCCTAGATGATCCACATCTCTTACAGGCCATCAGATACGTGCACAACAACCCGGTCAAAGCCGGGTTGGTAAGTTATCCTGAAGAATATCTATGGAGCAGTTACAGGGAGTATATCGATGCTACTGCGCACATAGTCAGGCAGGAAACCATTGATACGGTATTGGATCTCTTTGCGGGAATGGACTCTTTCAGGGCTTTCCATCACATTGACGACTCAGTGGAGTTCTTTGATACTCCGGAGGATCTTGAGCAAAACAGGGCTCTGGCTGCCCAAAGGCTGATCGAGTCCTTCTGCCTGACGAGGGGAATCAGCGAGGCAAAGGAAGTCTATAGAAATGCGGAACGCCTTGAAGAACTGGTGACCGAGCTTTTGCAAAAGACAGGTCTTAGCCATCGGAAGATCGCAGGCCTGCTTGAGATAAGCAGCAGTTTCGTTCATCGCGTGGGCGCCAGGAATAGTGCTGAGACTTAATGGATAGTGAAGCAAAAAGAACCGTCCCCGGTGCTTCGGGCTCGGTAAGGATGAGCTGAAGCTAGCCCTCTAGAGGCCTGTGACGAGGGCCACTGACGAATCCTGCGTTAAGCGCAGTGTTGGACGTTGTACACTAGGACTGATTCTATTAGAAGGGCAAGTGATGATAGTGAAGGACTTCGCTAGAAGTGACTTGTACTTTTCACTGTGCGGTCTAAACTGCGGTCTTTGCCCCATGCGCTTGGGAGACTATTGTCCCGGCTGTGGGGGCGGAGCAGGCAACCAGTCCTGTGCTATTGCTCGTTGTAGTTTGCAGCATGGCGGAATCGAGTACTGCTTTCAGTGTGAATTATTCCCGTGTGAGTTGTATGAAGGTAGCGATGAATACGACTCCTTTATATCGTATCGGAGGCAACTGCAAGATATAGCCAGGATACAGGACATTGGTATAGAAGCTTATCAAAAGGAACAGGATCGCAAAGTAGCCATCCTGAGAAAGCTGTTAGCTGACTACAACGATGGACGCCGGAAGTCGTTGTTCTGCACAGCCGTGAACCTCTTGCCGCTGCAGGGGCTTGAGCGTGTTCTGGAGATGGAGTGTGGTCGCGAGGGCTGCGACGAGGAGACAGCAAAGAACAGGGCTGAGCGGATGGCGTCGCTTTTGGGGGAGCTGGCTGTGAAGGAAGACATTAATCTGCAGCTCCGCAAGAGACCCCGATGACCGCATACGTAAATCTTGATGAAATAATCAGGAGGTATGAAAATGGGAAATGCCAGTCACGAATCGCAGCAGTTGTCGGCGAGCCAGCGTGAGGAACTGCTTAACGTACTGAGCGAGCGCTTCAATGGTAACATGCACCGTCATGCCGGGATGAAGTGGAACGAAGTGAGGGCAAGGCTTCAGTCCCAACCCCATAAACTGTGGTCACTGCGTGAAATGGAGCTGTCGGGAGGCGAAGCGGACGTGGTTTGCTTTGACCCTGAGCACGGCAGTTACGTGTTTTACGATTGTTCTCCGGAGAGCCCAGTGGGTCGCAGAAGTCTGTGCTACGATCGCGCTGCGCTCGATTCACGGAAGAAGAACAAGCCTGCGAGCAGTGCCATGGATATGGCCACTGCTATGGGTGTAGAACTACTTACAGAACAGCAGTATCGGTACCTGCAGACGCTAGGCGCCTTTGACACCAGAACGTCCAGCTGGGTTAAGACACCTGACATAATCAGAGAACTGGGAGGCGCTCTTTTCTGCGACCGTCGCTATGATACTGTTTTTCTGTACCACAACGGTGCTGACTCCTATTACGCTGCGCGGGGCTTCCGGGGCAGCTTGTCAGTCTGAAACCAGCACTGGCAGTTTCTCGGGCGCAAGGGAATCTTGAGTATGCAAGGGTGATAGCTGTGTGGCAATGTCCAAAGTGCGGGCGAGATTTCGGCAAACAGAATCAGGACCACTATTGCGGTGAGCCGCCACGAACAATCGACGCATACATTCAGGAGCAACCTGAGCATGTTCAAACAGTGCTGAATCAGGTCCGTGATGCGATAAAGGTGGCGCTGCCAGACGCAGAGGAGCGCATCTCCTGGCGTATGCCGACGTACTGGCAAGGTCACAACATTATACATTTTGCCGCTTTCAAAAAGCACATTGGCCTGTACCCCGGACCCGAGGCAATAGAGGAGTTCGCTGGACGCCTGAAGGAATACAAAACCAGCAAAGGCGCTATCCAGTTTCCCTATGAAATGCCGATTCCACTTGATTTGATTGCTGATATAGCCAGATGGTGTAGTGATACTGGCTACTACCCTTGAAGAGGAGGTGAAGGACATTAGTCAACGAGACCTGTTCCAGTTCGATATCCACGACTGGGAAACCTGGGGACGAGTGTTCCGCTCCACTGACCTTTTCACCCCTTTGGTCAAGCGTATCTTCGCCATAGAAGGGCTTGATTTCACCGAACTGGAGAACTGCAAGCCCGGAACTAATGGTGTCTTCCGCGTGGGGGATTACATTGCCAAGGTGTTCGTTCCTCTGGAATCCGGCTATGACAGCGAGCCGGATTATCGGTCAGAGCTGTATGCCCTGCACAGGGCCAACTCCTTAGGTGTATCTGTCCCCAGGCTCGTTGCCAATGGGGCAGTTCAGGATCGTTACCTGTTCCGTTATCTAATCATGGACTACGTAGCTGGGGAGACACTGGGCGACATAAAAAGCTCTCTCGCCCCCGAGCATAAGGTGAGGATAGGGGAATCCTTGAGGAGAATCGTTCATTGCTGGGCGACGCCCTGCGAAGACTTTAACGGCGTGGATGCCATTGCCCGCACTCTGGCAAGCAAACGTTGGATCGACGCTTCTGTCTCGCTCAGGGCGGAGCAGCAAGTACTGCTTAGCGCAATGAGATTGCAGCCTCAGGTTTACGTCCACGGCGATTTGACTGAGGATAATCTCATAGTCACCGGCGGCGGCGCCATCACCGTCGTCGATTTTGCGGATTCGCTGCGCGCGCCCGCGATTTACGAAGATATGACTATTATCTGTGATGCTTTTAGTTTTGATTCGCATTTTCTCAGGGGCTATTATGGTAACAGGAGTACGGAGGAACTTGCGGATCTGTGTTTCAAGGCAACTTTGTGCCATGAATACGGCTATAATGTAATTAGAAGCGTGTTGGGTGTGCCGAGTGACTGCGCTGATTTAAAACGGCGCATAATGGAGAGACTATCCGGTTAGCGGGAGATGGTTGTTGTGAATGCCAAAGCCAGAGCGTCTTCATTATTAGACCCGGTTTCGAGCCGGCCTTGGATTCAGGCTCTTCTAATCTCTCTGGGTGGGCTGCTGGTGTTCGTTATTTTCTGGTTTATGTACGTCATGGTGTATATGGGCGTGGAGAGAGTGTTTTTTACACAGCGTCCGGATCGTATGCCTGCCGGCTTAGTGCGCAATCTATCCGTGGCCTTGTCATGGATACTTTATTGCCTTGTGCTGCGCTCTCCAACGTCACATGTGATACGCGCAACCCTGCTGGTAGGGCCCATGGCCGCATCGATTGCCGCTCTGGTTCTCGCTCTGTATCTTTACCCTGTGGCGGCCGCATTGGCGGTTGGGGGATTGACAGTATGTGCATATCTGTTGCTTCGCTATACTAAGAGCAACTGGATGTACTATTTCGCAACCCTTATTGCAGCAGGCTTAGGAATCTTCTATGCCTGGCCGCGCGCTTGACCGTGCACAGCTCGGTTGTCGGCTATTCATGAGGAGGTGCCTTGAGTGCGGTCTTTGAGCGAGTCAATGCTAGAGTATAACCGTCAACTAAAGGCGGGAGAAATCCGCCATGCGTACCGGGGTCTGATGCAGTTTATGGCTGGCTTGCGAACATCATTCGAACAGCATTACCCAGAGCACATTACGGGAGCGATTTATCCGGGCTACATGGATATGACCTACTTCGCCTTCACCCCCGAGAATATTAAGAAGCATAAACTCAAGATCGCCATCGTCTATCTACACGAGGAAGACCGCTTCGAGGCCTGGCTTACCGGAGGCAACCGCAAAGTTCAGGCGGCATGTATCGATGCGTTACGCTTCGCGAAACTGGGGCGTTACTGCCTCTCGTCTGTCGCACCAGGCGTAGACTCTATCATAGAGTCTATTCTAGTTGATGCCCCTGATTTCGACGATCTGAATGCGCTGAGAAGTCAGATAGAAAAGGAAGTGCAACGTTTCACGGAAGACATGGCAAACCTGTTGAAGGCAGTGGGTAACAATGATCTAGCTAAGCGATGAATAGGATAGGCACAATTATGGGAGGAGAGCAAAATGGATAGGCCGGGTACGTGGTTGCACTGGGCTCCGCGCGTTCTGTCGATTGCATTTATCCTGTTTCTGGCACTGTTCTCGTTAGACGTATTTGACATAGAGGCAAGCCCCGGGGAGCTTGCTCTGGGCTTCCTTATGCACAACATCCCATCGCTGCTTCTCACCATCGTGACGATGTTTGCCTGGAAGCGAGATCTGGTTGGCGCAATCGGATTTTTTGCCGCCACTGTTTTTTACATCTGGTTTATCGTGGGTAACTTGAGCCATTCGGGCTTGCCACTGGGTGCAACGGTGCTCGCGAGTCTGACTATTGGCGGTCCTGCTTTAGTCATCGGCGCTCTATATCTGATTGACTGGAGAATAAGAGAAAGGGGATCGCACTAAGTTTCGGCGGTGGACGCATCATACTATGAATGTAGGTGGTTAAACTGAACATGCTGGGCGAGAAGTTCCGGGAAGTCCTTTTCGCGGTCATGCCCATAACGCTCATTGTGGTCATACTTTGGCTCACCGCAGTCCCAATGCCAGGCTCTCTGGTAGGGGAGTTTGTCGCGGGCTCCGTGCTGGTAACTATCGGGCTCTCCATTTTTCTCATTGGTGTAGATCTTGGCGTCGCCCCCCTGGGAGCCATGCTAGGGCTTCTTCTCACGCGCAAGAACAGGGTCTGGATCGTGGTCGCCGGCGCATTCGTACTGGGTTTTGTCATCTCCCTTGCTGAACCCGGTTTGTTGATTCTGGGGAACCAGATAGACGCGGTTACTTCCGGAGCCGTTGCCGGTTTAACCATTTTGGTCGTTGTATCTCTGGGGATTGGTGTGTTTATGGTGGTGGGCTTCTTCCGGCTCATTTTCAACATACCGCTGCAGCGAATACTCTTCATCTCGTACGGCCTGGTGCTCCTGTTGGGTTTCTTTACGTCGCGGGAGTTTCTGGCCATTGCCTTTGACAGTTCCGGGGCCACCACAGGCGTGCTGGCAGTCCCTTTCATATTGTCTCTGTCCCTGGGTATCACTGCCCTTAAGAAGGATAGCAAAGCCTCAGAAAAAGATAGCTTTGGTCTGGTGGCCATTGTATCCGCCGGCGCTGTCATCGCTGTCATGATTCTCAGTCTCTTCGTCAAGGTTCAGGAGTACTCCGGTTCTCTTCCGGATCGTACCCCGGAGACGATGCCTCTGTTCAGAGCTCTGCTGGGCGCCTTTCCCGAAGCACTCAGAGAAAGCGCCATAGTGTTTCTGCCGCTAGCAATAATCTTCCTGCTTGTGCACCTAGTATCATCTTTACATAGGGAAGAGCTCCGGAGGATTATCATAGGATTTGTCTATGCCTTGCTCGGACTCAGTCTGTTTCTGGTAGGGGTGAATAGCGGTTTCATGGAGGTCGGCACCCAGATTGGTGCCCATCTGGTTTCTGGTAGGACTTTCCTTCCCCTGGTAGTAGTTGCCTTTGTGTTGGGTGTGGTGACGATACTGGCAGAGCCGGCAGTCCATGTGCTCACCCGTCAGATAGAGGATGTTACCGCCGGTTATGTCAAGAAAGGCACTGTGCTTCTGGCTCTGTCGGTCGGTGTTGGGACTGCGGTGTCACTCTCCGTGGTGCGCGTAGTTGTCAGCAGTATTCAGCTTTGGCACTATCTCCTTCCGGGTTATCTGCTGGCGATGGGACTCACCTTTGTAGCCCCCAAGCTATTCGTCGGCATTGCCTTTGACGCCGGGGGTGTGGCCACCGGACCCATGACCGCCACATTCATTATGGCCTTCATCCATGGTGCTGCCAACGCTCATCCCTCAGCAAACACTTTGGTAGATGGTTTTGGCATGATTGCCATGGTTGCCCTTATGCCCATTATTACTCTGCAACTGCTCGGGGCTTTCTATAAGGTTTCGAGCCGAAAGAGGGGAGTTGATGTTGATGAGTGACCAGGCCGCAGAGTGTCTCTTTCAGCTTAATATCGTCGTTGCAAAAAACGGACTTGCCAGTCGCGTTCTCTCCATCGCCCGGGAAAGTGGCGTTTCCGGGGGGACCATTATGCTTGGTAAGGGTACCGGGAGAAACCGCGTACTCAAATTTCTTGAGCTCGCTGACTATCGCAAGGAAATTGTACTGTCTGTGTCCGGCGCAGCGGCCGGAAGGGTGTTTCTGCGCAATGTGTTTGAAAGGCTAAGGTTTGACAAGCCCAACAGCGGCATTGCATTTTCTATTGCAGTTGACAGTGTCATGGGTACAAAGCATTGCCGTGGGGAAGCAAACAATGCCAAGAAAGGTGCTGATGCAGAAATGAAAGCCTACGACTCTGTTTTTGTGGTTGTGGATAAGGGCAATGCGGTACATGTGGTGGAGGCCGCCACCAAAGCCGGTGCCAGAGGCGCGACAATAATTAACGCCCGCGGATCCGGAATTCACGAGACCAGCCGTCTCTTCTCTTTTGCCATCGAGCCGGAAAAGGAGATTGTGCTGATTCTGGTTGAGAAGGGCATCACAGCACAGGTGTGCGATAGCATCAGGGTGCACGTCTCCATTGACGAGCCTGGGCAAGGCATCATGTTTGTACAAAGCGTAGACGAGGTTTATGGGGTTCTATAGATGACATTGTAATGGGGCCAGCAGGCAGGATCAGCACCCAACTTGGGTCATCCTTGCCGGGCACAGTGTGCTACGTCCTGAGAAAAGGAGAGTTAATATGCTTAAGAAGATTGCCCTGGCCTTGGGCACTATGGTCATGGTCAGCTATCTGTTGCTGGGAATGTCCCATTTCATGTACTCGTTATTTGGAACCGCCGCCTTCTATCCGGCCTTTTTGCTGTATTTGGGTGCAGTGTCCACAATTACCCAGGTTCTCTATCGACAGGCAGAATTCGGCCGCGGGCTGAGCACCGCCTTAGTACTTGGCTCTGTAGCCATTAGTCTTGTTTTGCTTGGTGCTTATGTACTGCCAGGTGCCTAACCACAGCCATATGGGAAGAGAAGTAGTTATCCCCTTTGCTATGAGTATAGTGCCCATGACGAAGCTGGCCATTATCAACTTTGAAAAACGACCCGATGAAGTGTACCGCGGGCTGGAATTACAGCGCCTGGACGGGGGCGCCTACGGCAGTGGCTACAGGGTCATCGCGTATCGGCGTGACGGTTTTGTGGATGTGTACGACCAGCCTACTCTGAAACGCGTGCCTGAAGAGGATTTTGCCGTCACCGGTAAAGGGATTTGCGATCATATAACTACCTATGTCGCAGGAGCAAAGCTCGCCACGTCGCCGAAGGGGGTTCACGTGTCTTTTAGCTTTGTGGACAAGGCCGGGCGGGTTATAGCCGTGGATATCGAGGATGTGGCCGAAAGCAAGACCCGGGGCATGAACCTGCTGGCACCCATAGGATCCTCAGCCGAGAGCCCGACCTATCTGCCGCTGTTTTTCCTTGAGGGTTTTGACTTTGTGCGCAAGAGTAGCAAGAAAACCAGCGTAACCATTGGCGGACGGCAGATTCTTCAGGACGACTTCCCGGTGCCCCTGCCCAAGGACATGCAGTGGCGGTACTATTCCAGGTATGCTGCTCAGTGCAGAATAATTGAATTGGCCAGGGCAGAAAAGACCAACCTGCAGCGACATTCGCTGACAGACAATGGTCTATTGGTTCTTGGCGATC
>DDWC01000180.1 GCA_002345475.1 Firmicutes bacterium UBA2296 | reverse complement strand
ATCATTAATCGTGGATCATTGATTGTTAAGCAAAAATCAAAAACCAAAAATCAAACATAGCCACCGATGGATGGGAACTTGCCGGTTTCCGGGGAATCCCTAAACCTGCATCACTACTACATCACCCGTAACACAGAGCAACTTCCAGTTACTGTAGGGGCACAGCATGCTGTGCCCACGTTCCCTGTCAGGTTCATCGAAGGAAATCAGCGTTCCCGTCAGGATGTCGAACCCCCCGGGCACAGCATGCTGTGCCCCTACGTTACGGGGGCCCTCCTAAACCTTCATCACTCCAACACTACCCACAATAAGTTCGGCTTCAGTGGCCTCGATAACTGCCTCAACCGTTGTATCGGGTGCAATCTCTTTAAGTACCAGACCGTCCGGAGTCACTTCAATTACGGCCATGTCAGTGACGATAAGGTCCACCTGAGATTTCGCTGTAAACGGCAGTGTGCATTCTTTGAGGATTTTCGGGCTGCCTTTGGCGGTATGTTCCATGGCGATGATGACGCGCTTGGCCCCAACTGTCAGGTCCATGGCTCCACCCATTCCGGGCACCATCTTGCCGGGTACCATCCAGTTGGCCAGATTGCCGCAGGCGTCAACCTCCAGACCACCCAGCACCGTAACGTCCACATGCCCGCCGCGAATAATGGCAAAGGACATGGCAGAATCAAATGTTGCACCGCCTGGCAGGATAGTCACTGGCTGAGCTCCGGCGTTGGTGACGTCGGGATCTTCCTGCCCGGGCAAAGGGGCAGGACCCAGGCCGACGAACCCGTTCTCTGACTGGAACAGTACGTCGACGCCTTCCGGCAGGTAGTTGGCCACAAGGGTTGGCATGCCGATGCCCAGGTTTACCACATCGCCGTCATGCAGTTCCATGGCCACTCGACGCGCAATGCGTTCGCGGATTAGTTCCTTACTCATTGCTCGACACCCCCTTCTTCACCAGATACGTAACGAACAGGCCAGGAGTATCAACGTTGTCCGGATCGATTTCTCCGACAGGCACAATCTCGTCCACCTCAGCCACTACCACTTTAGCGGCCATGGCCATTAGCGGGTTGAAGTTCTGCCCGGAGCGCCTGTAGACGAGGTTGCCTTTTTCGTCGGCCTTGTGAGCGCGAATCAGGGCAAAATCCGCGTGAATCGGCAGTTCAAGCAGGAACTCCTTGCCGTCAATAGTGATCTTCTGCTTACCCAGTTCCACAATGGTGCCAACACCCGTGGGGGTAAGTATACCGCCAAGGCCGGCGCCTGCGGCCCGTACCTGTTCGGCCAATGTGCCCTGAGGCACAAGAACCACTTCAGTTTCGCCGGCGTTCATCTGCCGCCCTGTCTCGGGGTTGGTCCCCACGTGAGAGGCGACGGCCTTCTTGACCCGCTTGGCGCTGATGAGCCTGCCGATTCCCTTGTCCGGGAAGCCAGTGTCGTTGCCTATAACGGTTAGTTCCTTGACACCCTTGTTCAGCACCTCGCTGATAAGATCTTCCGGTGTGCCCACAGCTAGGAAACCGCCGATCATTAGGGATGCGCCGTCGTGCAGCGAGGCGAGGGCAGTATTTGCGTCCACTACTTTTGATTTCATGAGGGTTCCTCCTTGTCGTCTGTCCCTTGTCGCTTGTCGTCTGTCGGAGCAGAAAGGTTACCTGTTCAGGTATTTGATAAGCCCGTTAATGGTCTTTCCTACGTTTTTAGTCAGTGACATTAGCTCATCACGACACGCAGAGTCGATGTATCCGAGCCTCTCAGATACAAGGATGTAGTTCTCCAACTCTGCAGCCGAACCTCTAGCCATGTAAAGGAAGCGGCAGAAGTCCTTATCGGTACCCCGGCAACTACCCTCTGCTATGTTTGCGGTGACTGAAATAGCGGCTGAACACATTTGCGATGTTAATCTGTACGTCTCAGTCGAAGGGAATCTCTCCGTAACCTTGTAGACCAGAGTCACCAGCTCAAATGCGTACTTCCACGCATTCAGGTCTCTGTAGCTTTTCTCCACACTTTATTCCTCACCTTCCACAAGTGACAAGCGACCAGCGACTAGCGCCTAGCAACCATCCCCAATATTCCCCTCGCCTCATCAGGTGTAGCCACTTCCCGTCCTAGTTCGTTAGCCAAACGGACGATGCGTGCCACCAGCTGGGCGTTGCTCTCTGCCAGAACGCCGCGGGAGTAGTATACGTTGTCCTCGAAGCCTACCCGGACGTGTCCGCCCATCATGATGGCCATAGTGGCCAAGGGCAATTCAGCCCGCCCGATTCCGGCCACGGTCCAGGTGGACCCGGACGGAATACTTTCGGACAAGTGCAGGAGGTTCTTGATTGTGCCCGGTATAGCCCCTGGCACGCCCATTACGAAGTCAAAGTGTAGCGGTTCTGATAGAAGCCCCTTCTTGATGAGGTTGAGAGCGTTTTGTATCATTCCCACTTCAAAGACTTCCACTTCAGGTTTAACGCCGTTCTCCTGCAATGCCCGGGCGATCTTCTCAACATACTCCGGAGAGTTCATAAACACGTCATTGCCGAAGTTAACCGTGCCTGTGGTGAGTGTCGCCATCTCGGGCTTCAGGCTAATAGGAGCCAGGCGTTCCTCAACCGTCGCAGTGACAGCACCACCGGTAGAAATCTGCACAATGATGTCGCACTTCTCCTTGATAAGCCTAATGGTCTCAGCAAATACCTCTTTGTCCTGCGTCGGGTTCCCCTCGCTGTCACGGGCGTGCAGGTGCACGATCGACGCGCCCGCCTTATAACACTCATAGGCGGCTTCCGCCAGCTCAGCAGGCGTCAGGGGTATGTTAGGATTGATATCGCGCGTGACCTCCGCACCGATGATAGCGGCGGTGATGATGAGTTTGGACATGGATGAACTCCTCCTTCGAAAGCAATCAGCATTCGGCATTCAGCAGTCAGCTTTTGGGGCTTCGCGCATGCTTCTTGCTGCGCGCAGCAACCTCACGTAGAACCTTTTCAAGTAATGCTCCCATCATTCGCGCAACCTCTTCTGCTTGTGACTCTAGGGCGGTGAAACCAACCTTGCTTAGATAGTCCAAATCATTAGCGAGGATGAGAAAGTATCTTAGTTCTGCCAGTGACCCGCGAGCGATTCTTATATAGCGGCACAACTCAATATCGCTGCCCCTGGCTTTACCCTCATATAGGTTTGCGGGTATGGATACGGCAGCCCGTCTCATTTGAGATATCAGCCCAAACTGTTCGTAGCTCGGGAAACTAGCCGTAGCTTTATAGACACTCAACACTAAACCATGGGCTTTATCTGCTACCTCCAGCTTGCCTGTGTGTGATTTCTCTGTCATTCGATACCACCTCGATGTATTAGTCCTGCAAGCCATGTGAAGAACTTTGGGCAACATTGCTGAATGCTGCGTGCTGAGTGCTAAATGCTTATTTCCGCAGACGCTGCTTCGCAACGGGCACCACACACGTCCCACTTGCCTTACATACCAAAACCGGGGGTTGTACCACTTCGGCGGCGCTGGGGTTGGCGGGATCGCTCAGGCTCTGCACTACCTTATAGGCTTCGAATACCATTTTGCGGCTGGTGTTGCCCTGAGAAACGATTTCTCCGTATGCTTCGATGTAATCGCCGGCAAAGGTGGGCGCCTTAAACTCAATCATGTCGTAGGCGACAAAGAGTCCTTCGTCGCCGTCGTTGCGAATAAGGAGCTCTGTAGCGACGTCTCCGAAAAGGCCCAAAATACGGGCTCCATCCACCAGATTGCCGCCGTAATGGGCGTCGTGATTTCCCATGCGTAACCGGATCATTGCTTTCATATGTTATCCCTCCAGGTTCACTTCACTTCGTCTAGACTACTTCTACACCGGGCTGTCATTTCCTTGCCCCCATTTGCCGAGAAATGGGCAGAGGTGCCGAATTGTTGACCTTTGTGCCAGGTTAGCATAAAGGCGGAAAGCTCATCTATCTTGAGATGAACCTTCCGCCTTAAATCATATGCTTGGCACGGTGCTCTATTAACCCTTTGCCACCTGTTCCACAATCGCCAGCACCAGTTCAGCACCCTTCACCAGCTGGTCAATCTTGATGAACTCGTCTTTCGAGTGCACCTTCTCCATACCAACGGAAAGCACGATGGAGGTCAGGCCCTTGCCAGCCAGAATGTTGCCGTCGCTGCCGCCCCCAGTGGCTTCAACCTTTGGCTCGAGACCCAGACTCTTGACCGCTTCCTGAGCCCAAAGCACAGCCTTGTCGTCGGCAGACACGTTTAGCGCCGGGTAGCTATGTGTCACACCGATATCCGCCTTGGCGCCCCACTTGGCAGCCGCGGCTTCAAAGCCGTCCACAATATGCTTCACCTGTGCCACCAGCTTGGCTTCGTTGCGGCTGCGCACTTCGGCCATAATCTCCACATTCTCAGGCACAATGTTGGTGGCCAGTCCACCCTTGATGGTGCCCACGTTGCAGGTGGTCTCGAAGTCTATGCGACCCAGGTTCATGCCGGCAATGGCGTCAGCTGCCACCTGGATGGCGCTGATGCCCTTCTCCGGAGACAACCCGGCGTGGGCCGGCAGGCCGGTAATCTTTACTTCGATCTTCGACTGAGCCGGTGCCTGGTTGATAATGGCCCCTACATCTCCGCCGCCGTCCAGGAAATAACCCACATCAGCTTTGAGCAGGCTGCGGTCAAAGTTCTTGGAGCCTCGCATGCCGGACTCCTCGCTGACAGTGAAGAGCAGCTCAATGTCCCCATGCTGCGCGCCCGTCTCCTTAAGAACCCTTACTGCTTCCAGCATCTGCACCACTCCGGCCAGGTCGTCCCCGGATAGAATCGTCGTGCCGTCGCTGTAAATGACATCATCGCGAATCTGCGGCTGAATGCCCAGGCCCGGGCTCACCCGGTCCAAATGCGCTGCAAAAGCCACCGCAGGTACGTTCGGCATGCTACCCTTTACCCTCACCACAATATTCCCCGTGTCGCCGCCAATAGACTCGGCGATGCCGTCTTCGACAGCCTCAAGCCCCATGCCTTTCACTATGGCGATTACGGCGTCAGCCACCTGACGCTCCTTTAGCGGCTGGCTGTCGATGCGCACCAGCGAGAGAAACTCATCCACCATGCGTTGTCTGTTAACCAAATTGCATTCCTCCTAGTAACGTCTCACGTGTTCATCACGTATCTAATGTCTATTGTAAACGAGAGAACCATAATGGGCAAAGAAGACAACAAAAGAGCCCCCTTGCGGGGGCCCTTTCACATGAGGGAACTATACTGCTAGTTCTTCCAGATGGTTACGTCGTTTGTCACGGAGTCCCAGGTGATGGTGAAACCGAAGGTCTCTGCGAGGAAACGAGCCGGAACCAAAGTGCGGCCGCCGGTGATGAACGGAGCTGCGTCGAGCTGTACAGCTTGTCCGTTTACGCTGGCAGTTACACTATTGATGGTAAGGATAACAGTGGTGGTACCCTGTACCATGGTCACAGATCCGGTGGTCTCATTCCAGGTGATGTTCTCAGTAGCGATACCGAGAACGCGCTCGCCGAACCAGCGGAACGGAACCATGGTGCGGCCGCTTACCAACGCAGGTGCTACATCCAGGCCGATAGCCGGGTTGGCTACGCCGAGCTTGATGACGATAGGAGCAGCAGGAGCTACGCGAGTGATCACGATCTCCTTGTTGGTAACGTTTCCAGCATTGTCAACTGCACTAACTGCAAAGGTGTTTGCACCCATTGCCAAAGAAACGGCGCGAGTGAACATTACAGTCTGGGCCGGGAACATAACAACCTGGGTGCCTTCGAAGATTACCCCATTGACGGTGGTGTCATCTGTGACTGTGACGATCAGGTTAAATGTAGCAGCCTCTGTGGTAACCGGTGCATTGCTGGTGATAACGGGAACGAAGACCTTACCGTTAACAGCATCGACTACTTCCTGGACGGAAGCGAGTGTCGGAAGACCGGATGTCTTGGCTTCAATGGCAGCCTTGTAAGCGGTCAAACTTGCGGTTGTGTCAACCACTCCGGTGACCCCGGCGTCCTTCAGCATTTGAATGGTGAGAGCTGAAGCATTGCCAGTTACGGCGTACAGGTTGATCGTAGCAAGTGCGGTGCGCTCAGCAATAATCTTGGCATTTGCGGTGTTCTCAGCGGTAACGGCATCGTTTACAGCCTTGATTACGGCCTGAAGTTCTGCCTTAGTGGCAAAACCGGTGGCGGCAGCAACTGCAACCTTGTAGCGGTCCAAATTAGCCTCTACCAATCCGGTTACGCCGGTGCTTAACAGCTCGGTGTAGAGCATGGAAGTAGCGCTGTTAGCAACAGCGTATGCGTTGATTATTGCCAGAGCTTCTGCCTCGGTAGGTACAGTGTCATTGACGTGGTCAATCTCGGCCTGCACTTGGGCAGTTGATGTAACCGAAGGGAGAGCAGCAATTGCGGTCTTGTAGTGCGGCAGGAGCTCTGCAACCGTGTCAGTTACGTTGGCAGCAATGAGGTCAGCAATGGTCATGGCGCTGGCATCATTGGAAACTGCGAAAACATTGAGCTTGGCTAGAGCAACAGGCGCGGAACCATCGTTAACGGTGTTAACCATAACTAGCACTTCGCCGTATGTAGCAAAAGAAACCTCTGCAGCCACGGCTGCCTTATAACCAGCAAGGTTAGCTTCTACAGCAATTGTGCTGGGATGGATAACGGTGAGAAGGTGAGCCACAGTCAGGTTCGTCGCATCGTTAGAAGCGGCGAAAACGTTGATCAACGCGAGTGTCGCGTCTTTCTGATCGGTGGAAGGACCATCACCATTAATGGTTGTCAGGAGTGCTGTGAGGGTTCCTGTCACCGCAGGGGTGGTGCCTAATACCTGGGCGACACCTGGATCACCAGCAGAAAAAACACTGTCAAGCGCAGCGATAGCTGTCTTGTATGCAGCCAAGTTGGCAGTAACAACGGTCGCGCTAGCAACGCGAGCGTCGAGAAGAAGCTGGGTAGTCAAGGCACCGGCATTGCTGGTTACTGCGTAGTAGTTAAGGGTAGCAATGGCAGTATTGTACTTGACAAGCTCTTCGGCGGCGACTGCTTCATTAACAGACTCTATTTCCGTCCTCAGGAGAGCTGCAGTGGCAAAGCCGTCCTTAGCTTCAATCGCCAGTTTGTAACGGGCTAGGTTAGCGGAAATGGTAATTACAGGGGTACCGAGAGCGGTGTTTAGTTGAGTCAGTGTAAGGGCACTGGCATTGTTCTGAGCTGCCATCAAATTGATCTCTGCCAAAGCGGTGGCGGCAGGCGCCGGATCGTTCGTGCTGTTTACAGCAATGACCATATCCTTCACTGCTGCAGCGTTAGCAAAGCTTGCCGCTGCGACTACAGCTGCCTTATAATGAGTGAGATATGCGGCCTTCACCAGGGTGGCGTCGCGTGTTGCGTCAACCAGTTCCTGGACTGTAAGGGCGGCGGCATTGTTCTGGATTGCATAGAGGTTAATATTGGCTACTGCGATTGCCTGAGCCAATAAAGCATTGGCTTCAGCAATTACGGCGGCGTTAACCTTGTCGACGATGACCTGCAGAGCAACAACGGTAAGAACGCGGTCAGCCTTAGCAACTTCAGCATTGTAGGCTACCAAGTTGGCTTCTACAGTAGCGGTAGCGCCTGCTGTTGTGTAGTTAACATAGGTCGGCGCGGTGGATGTACCGTTGGTAGCAGCATAAACGTCAATTACGGCAAGAGCCTGTTGAGCAGCTGTTCCGGCTGCAAATGCAATACCAGAGAACATACTGACCACCATGGCAATACTAAGCATTAAAGCAAAAAGTTTTTTCATGTGTATAGTTTCCCTCCTTGATTAGGCAATGAATATGGTCCGTTGATACAACCCGAGCTTAACTTTCACCTGAGATACTCGACCTTACACCCTTCGTAGAGGGAATCTCCTGTGCGCTCGGCACGGGAGGTTGGGGTTTTTACAGGTAATTGACACAAAAGCAGAGCCCCACTTCTCTGGACCTGAGCTAAGTATAGCTGTAAGAAATAACCCAGACAATAGCATGTCTGGATTGTAAGCAAGGTGTAACAATTGGGGACTAGCCGCCAGGAGCCAGCAAAACGATGGACGAAGGCCACGACATCCTGATAGGGCGCTGATTATGCTGATAAGGACTCTGATACGGGAGAACAGTAAAACGGTCTATCCTGGTTAGCATGAGTACGCAGTTCTCCTAGCATTCATGCTCTAGCTCGAAATCAGCAAAATCGCAGTTAATCAGCCTTGCGCTTCCTTCGAGGCCGAAGCCGAGTGGCACGTCCCGGTCATAAACGCGGCAGCGTTTATGACCGCCCGAGTTCAACCCATCGGAAAGACGTTCCCATCAGCGCCCTATCAGGCTCATCAGCGCTACCATCATGCTACAGTACTCCTTGTCTTGCTGGCGGCTGGAGGCTGGCGGCTAATCTGCCTACCCCCGCTTCACTGCCCGCAACAACCGTCGACGCACCATGTTGACCTCTTCGACCTTCAGAACCAGCAACATAATGCCATAAACAGCAACCCCAAAACCGACCGCGCTGCCCAGGGATATAATCTGACCGAAACGCGTCGCAACCAGCCCATACACCCCGTACGCCACACCACCCATCAGCAGCGCCGCCAACACAGCTTTGCCCACCAGAGGCGCGAAGTCCAAAGCTCCTCGTCGCAGCTTACTGCTCAAAATCAGCAGCAACATGCCTGAGTTAAAGAAGTACCCCAGCGAGTTAGCCAGAGCCAGCCCGCCGTGCCCCATGGGACGAACCAATATAAACGCCAGCGCCACGTTGATAATTGCCGTAGCTATACCTACCTTGACCGGAGTCAGTGTGTCCTGCAACGAATAGAAGGCCCTAGCCAGCACCTGAGCCATGGCCAGGCCGAGAATTCCAATGGCATAGTAACCCAGCGCCACTGCCGTCTTGGCCGTGGCGAGTTCGTCAAACGAACCGCGCTCGAAGGCCAGACGTACAATGGGCGTTTGCAGCACAAACATGCCAACCGCTGCCGGAATCAGCAGAAGCGAAACGCCGCGCAGACTGGCCGATACTGTTTCGCCAAAACCCCTTAAGTCTTTTTGCGATGCTTGATACGCCAGGGTGGGGTACACCGCGGTAACCAGCGCGGTGACAAAAATCGCTATAGGTAGCTGGGCCAGCTTAACGGCAAAGTTTAGCGACGCCAGACTCCCTGCATCGAGTCCCGAGGCAAGGCGCCTGTCCACCAGTTGATAGATCTGACCAAAGGCACTGCTGGCGAAGATAGGTATGGAAAGCGCCGCCACCCTGCGGAAGGCAGTGCTGGCAAAGGCATAGTGAAAGCCGATCTTAATGCGGCGACGGTAAATCGCCCAGATTAGTACAAGTATGGGAATACCCATGCTCAGGGTGGTAAACACCGAAAGACCGACAATCCCCCAGGAACCGATGAAAATGAGGCCGACCACTAGCACTACGTTAGTGAGAACCGGCACCAAAGCCGGCATCATGAACTCTTTGTGGGAGTTAAGTAACATGGTAAGGAAGAAAGAAAGGCTGAGCAGAGTGACACCTGCCGACATAATGCGCAACAGTTGCACCGTGAGCAGTTGCTGCTCCGGCGGGAAATTGCCCACCAGGAGCTTTACGACTCCCGGTGCAAAGGCCAACATCATGGCCGAGCCCAGTCCTGAAATGAGCACTACTGCCAACAGAGAAGTACCCGCCAGGCGCTCGCCTGCTTCTTCCGATTTAGCACGCTGTGCCGTATACACAGGCAGAAAAGCGGCCGCAACGGCTCCCCCGAGAATACCTGCCAACAGCTGCGGCGCAGTGAAAGCTGCCACGTAGCTGTCCACAGAGGCGCTGGCTCCAAAGCGCCAGGCAATGAACTGCTCGCGGGCAAAGGCCAGTATTTTGCTGACGATAGATATGGCGCTGAGGCCTACCGTGGCCTTAAAAACGCCGGACGTTGTTTTGCTTCGCATATTAAACCTCACTTTTTGAGAAGTGGGATGTGGGGGGTGAGAAGTGGGAAGTGGAAGGAGAGCATTCAGCGCTCAGCATTACCGGGTTCGCTTCGAGGTGGAGTTTCCCTATAGCTAATTGCTGAGCACTGCGTGCAACTTTGATCTGGAG
>DDWC01000246.1 GCA_002345475.1 Firmicutes bacterium UBA2296 | reverse complement strand
TATATACCCCTAGGGGTATATCGCATTTCTCGGTACCCCGTCGTTACGCCGGTACCGCACAGGAGGAGTATCTGGTAATGATCAATGTAACAGACAAAACGTTTAAGTCCGAGGTGCTGGAGAGTGAGGGTGTAGTTCTCGTGGATTTCTGGGCTCCCTGGTGCATGCCCTGCAAGATGCTTGGCCCAATCATAGAAAAGCTGGATAAGGACTATCAGGGCAAGGCCAAGGTGGTCAAAGTAAATGTCGATGAGAATCAGGCGGTATCGTTTCAGTACCAGATTCGCGCTATACCCACAGTAATGGTATTTAAGAATGGGCAGGAAAAAGAGCGCATCCCTGGGCTTCTGCCCGAAAAAGCTCTGCGTCAAATTATGGATCAAGCATTGGCATAGCGAGGATCAAACAGAAATCAGAAATGGTTGGGCGTCGTCAACAGACAAACGATAAAAGGACAGTGCAAACGAAGTAGTCGCTTGCACTGTCCTTTTGTCGTAGCCTATTTATGCTGGCCCAGCAGCTGTTCGCCAACAATATGTACGTCGCCAGCTCCCATGGTGATAATCATGTCGCCGGGCATAAGCGTCTCCCGAAGAAGGTCGGTGGCGTCATTTAGCGAAGCCTTGTAGATTACGTGTGGATGATAACGGCTAATCGCCTGCGCCAGGCTCTCACCGGTCACGCCACTGACGTTTTGCTCTCGGGCGGCGTAGATGTCGGTGATTATCACGATATCTGCGTCACCGAAGGCGGCGGCGAAGTCTGCTAACAAGGCGCTGGTGCGAGTATAGGTGTGGGATTGAAAGACAACAATGATGCGATGCGGCTTGCGCTCGGCGGCCGCTCCCAAAGTGGCCACGATTTCGGTGGGGTGATGCGCGTAGTCATCGATTACTACGGCATCGTTGTAGGTTCCCTTAAACTCGAACCGGCGGTGGGTTCCCTGGAAGATTCCCAGCGTTCTCGACATGGCGGACCAGGGGATATCCAGGGTAGCCCCGACAGCCAGGCTGGCTAAGGCGTTTTGGATGTTGTGACGCCCCGGTACTGAAAGCTGTACCAGGCCCATACTCTTGCCCCTGTATAATACTTCAAAGGAGCTGCCACCGCCAGGTGTGGCGGTTATGCCAGTCGCAGACCAATCAGCGGTTCCGTTAAGTCCGTAAGTCACTAACTGGCAGGCCAGCCCGCTGATGATATCCCGGACATGCTCATCGTCGGTGCAGGCTACCAGAGTGCCGTCGACAGGAATAAGCTCTGCAAAACGCCGAAAAGCGCTCTTAATGTGATGCATGCCACCAAAGTAATCTAGATGGTCCGCGTCGATGTTCAGTATGACACCGATCTGGGGCTTGAGGGAGAGAAAAGTCTCATAGTACTCACAGGCTTCGGCTACGAAATAATCCCGAGCGCCGACTTTGACGTTCCCGCCCAAAGCATCCAGCTCGCCCCCGATGAGAACTGTGGGGTCGCAGCCGCCCTCCTCGAGCATGAGGCCAATCAGGGCAGTGGTGGTTGTCTTACCGTGGGCACCACTGATGGCTATGCCGCATCCCGATTCCTGCATCAGGGAGCCGAGAAACTGGGCGCGGGTGAGAATCTGGAGCCCCTTCTCGCGAGCCTGCATTAGTTCAGGATTGTCAGGCTTGACGGCGGCGGTATATACTACAATATCGGGGTCGGATATGTTTGCGGCAGACTGGCCCAGGTAGAAGGTAGCTCCGCCATCGATAAGCTTCTGGGTAAGGGGCGATATTTTCACGTCAGAACCTGACACTCGCCAGCCGCGCTTCTGCATGATAGTGGCCAGAGCGCTCATGGAGATGCCATCTATGCCTATGAAATGAATGTGCCCCGATACTTGTGAAAAATCTATAATCATAACAGGTACCTCCCGTTTGTTGCGACGAAAAATTAGCTAAAGCTTCAACAGCTATGAGGATAGCATACACTGCGTCTATTTGCTACTTGCCGGGCTAATTCCTCTTTGTCTGGAGTAACACGACACGTCGGGAAGCAATTTGTGCAATTCTTCCTGCGCGCAAAGGTTATTTATAGTAGAATTTAAACCAGAGAAAGAGGGGTGGGTTCTGTGGAAAAAATTGCCCAACAAGAAGATGTGCAAATGTTCTACAGAGCGATCTTGAAACTGAAGAACCTGGAAGAATGCCATATGTTCTTCATGGATATCTGCACCATCAACGAAATTCAGACTATAGCGCAGAGGCTTCAGGTCGCGCAACTACTGGATCAGGGCAACACCTACGTGAATATTGAGCAGATAACGGGCGCCAGTACGGCAACCATTAGCCGGGTGAAACGTTGCGTGCAATATGGTGCCGGAGGCTATGAGATGATGCTGCCCCGCCTGCGCGGAGACGGTATGCCCGAAACAGCCACCCCTGAGCAAGACGATTCTAATACGCCCTAGTAGCACCCGGAAAGATTCTTTTTATGTTCTGCACAGTAACAATGTGCGGCTAGCTTTGTGTCTGGAAGTGGGAGGTTCACGAGATGGAGAAGTTCAAGATGTTACTGGCTGCGGCTTTGGCCGCAGAGCTAAAAATGTCGGCGACAGAGGTACGCGATATGATGGAAACCCCGCCTAACCCGGCCTGGGGTGACATCGCCATACCCTGTTTCCCCCTGGCCAAGGTCTTGCGCAAGGCCCCGCAAGCTATTGCAGCTGATTTGGCTTCAGTCCTGTCGCAACAGGACGTTGTGGAGCGGGCTGATGTTGTCGGTGGGTATGTCAATGTGACACTGAAAGGTGAAATCGTGGCCCGGGATATTGTCACCAGACTGATGGATGGGGATATGGGTTATGGTGAAGTCAAACCGGGGAGTGGCAAAAAGGTAGTAATAGATTTTTCATCGCCCAATATTGCTAAGCCCTTCGGCATCGGACATCTGCGCACGACGGTCATTGGTCACAGCATAGCCAGATTATACAGCGAGCTCGGTTACCAAGTAGAGAGAGTCAATCATCTTGGCGACTGGGGCACGCAGTTTGGTAAGTTGATTGTCGCCTACCAGATGTTTGCCGACAATGATCCGCTAACTGAAGATCCAATCAGCACGCTTTATCGCATATACGTGGAGTTTCACAGAGTTGCCGATGAGCGACCGGAACTGGAAGAAGAGGCGCGCTTGTGGTTCAGAAGGCTGGAGCAGGGAGACCCTGAGGCCAGGCGTTACTGGCAGTGGTTTATTGACGTCAGTCTGCGGGAATATCAGAGGGTTTATGATCTGCTGGGCATAGATTTTGACCATTTTTTGGGCGAGAGCTTCTACGAGCCTCTGCTGGATGGGGCTATAGCAGAAGTCCAGGACAAGGGGCTGGCCCGAGTATCTGACGGCGCTCTCATTGTTGATCTCGAGGAGTTTGGCATGCCTCCCTGTCTGCTGCGCAAGTCAGACGGGGCTACTCTGTACGCTACTAGGGATATCGCTGCCGCCCTGTACAGGGACCGCACGTATAATCCCGAAATTCTCATATATGTGGTTGGGCAGGAACAGATTCTCCATTTCCGCCAACTTAAGCAGGTGCTGCAGCTGATGGGAGAGCCTGCGGGTGACAAGCTGGTGCATGTGCCCTTCGGGATGTTTAAGTTGCGTGATGGCCGTATGTCCACACGGCGTGGGAAGATGATTTTTCTCGAGGATGTCCTGGCCAAGAGCATTGAGCTGGCGGCTGGGGTCATCGCTGAGAAAAACCCCGAACTGGGCGGGAGCGAAGAAATAGCCCGCCAGGTGGGCGTAGGTGCGGTGGTCTTTGGAGATCTGAAGAATGGCCGCATTAAGGACGTTGTGTTCGATTGGGAAGAAATACTTAATTTTGACGGCGAAACGGGCCCCTATGTCCAGTACACCCACGCCAGGGTCTGCTCACTGTTGCGCAGGGCAGGTGATGAGGCCAGGATCGCCCTCGCTTCTGCTGATACTCTGACTGAAGAACACGGGTTACCTCTGGTGAAGTTGCTTGGCGACTTCCCCCAGACTGTCGCCAGGGCAGCAGGCGCTTTCGAGCCGTCACTGCTTTCGCGCTACCTGCTGGACGTAGCTCAGAGCTTCAACAGGTACTACCACCATCACCGCGTACTGGTTGAGGATGCAGATGTCATGTCAACCAGGCTGGCAGTAGTCAGTGCGGTGAAGTTCGTGCTGGCGCACGGGCTCTATTTGCTTGGTATTTCGGCCCCCGACAGGATGTAGCGGCATGACTTCCAGTAATAATCAGATGCACGAAGTCAGTGCCGGAGGAATAGTTTTCTTCGGTGACCGGGTGCTGGTGCTGCGCAATCATCGAGGTGACGCCGTATTTCCCAAGGGACATCTGGAGCCTGGCGAAACTCAGGCTGAGGCCGCTATGCGCGAAGTCTGGGAAGAGGCAGGCATACGGCCTGCAATAGTCTGCGCCCTGGGGAGCACCCAGTACCGCTATTTTTGGATTGGCGAAGGTCAATATCGGCTCAAGACCGTGCACTGGTTCCTCATGGAGGCTGGAGACGACAATCTGGCGGTGGACGGGCACGAGATCACAAGCGGTGAATACCTGCCGACGGACAAAGCCGCGGAGGTCCTCACCTACCGTCTTGATAAAGAGAAGCTGGCGGTGGCGTTGCGTCGGCGACAAGAGATACGACAGACATAATGACGACCGGAGGCGCATTTAATTGACTGAGCATTCTTTGCAGAGAGGCGAGCGGACTAGATTGCGCTCGCCGTTTACTTTTCGCATGGGCATGGCAGTAGCGGGGGTAATCGCTGGCCTTGCGGTGGCCACGCGCACTCCGCCTGCAGAATTGTCACCCCAGGCCATGCAGGCATTGGGGCTTCTCGTCTGGGCGATTTTCTACTGGGTGGGGCACGTGTGGGATGACTATATAGTGGCCATGTTCATGGCTGTCGGCTGGGTCGCTCTGGGACTGGTTCCCTTCGAGAAGGCCTTCGCCACCTTCCACAGCAGCACCTGGTGGTTAATGCTTGGAGCACTGGGGCTGGGCGCTGGTGTCGCCAGCTCAGGGTTGCTGAGGCGAAGCACATTGCTCATGCTAAAACTTCTGCCGGCCACGTACATTGGTCAGACTCTGGCCCTGGCTGTTACCGGGGCCATCTTCTGTCCGGCCATTCCCAGTGTCATTGCCAAGGTCTCCATTGCCGGTAAGTTTATTCCTGAACTCGGCAAAGGGATGGGCTTTGCCCCACGCAGCAGGCAGATGGCTGGGCTATTCCTGGCTATGTATCTCGGCTTCGTACTGGTTGCGCCAATGTACCTCACAGCCACAAGCGTAAATATCTCCGTTTATGAACTGCTGCCCAAACTGGAACAGCAACGCATGACCTGGGGTTTCTGGTTCGTAGCGGCCGCTCCTGTCACTCTGATAGCCGGGCTGCTGGGTTATGCTGCCCTGGTTGTCGTCTGCAAGCCCAAGGAAGCCGTGTTGTCTGACAGAAGCGTGGTGGAAAGGGAACTGGCAGGATTGGGGCCCCTGACCCGACCGGAACTGATCACCATGTGGGTACTGGTGATTTCGGTACTACTGTGGGTGACTGAGAGCCTACATGGGCAGCGTCCGGCTACAGTGGCTCTAAGTGGCTTTGCAGTGTTACTGGCCTCTGGGGTCGTGAACAAGAAGGCATTTCATACAGATGTGGGCTGGTCTTCACTGATGTTTGTGGCGGTTATTCTAAACCTTGGCGTTGTTTTCCCAGCCCTTGGCATAGACCGCTATTTGGGCGCTCAGGTGCTTCCCGTACTTGGCCCTCTGGCGCAAAACACTGTCTTGTTCGCCCTACTGCTGTACGCTCTTACTATTCTGCTCCGTTTTGTGATCGTATCCATGAACGCCCTTATCGCCATCCTGCTACTGGTGTTATTGCCTGTGGGTCAGGCTGTGGGCATGAGCGGCTGGGTTTTGGCCATGATAATGCACCTGGGCAGCCACGTGGTCTGGTTCATGATGTATCAGAACATTGTCTTCGCCATAGGCCTTGAAGCCACTGGAGGCGATGCCATCACCGAGAAGGACGCCGCCCTCTTTAGCGCCGGCTTCGCTGCCATCAGCGGTGTGGCCCTGCTCATTTCACTGCCCTATTGGAGGATGTTAGGTCTCCTGTAGCGAATATTGACCCAGAACAAAGATGGTCTTAGATTGCGGGGGAGGAATACAAATGATCAAAAACAGAGTAGAGGAACTGGCCAGAAATCTGAAGGAAGCTAAACTGGATGCTGCAGCCGTGCTGCCCAGTGCGGGACTGTATTACCTGACGGGTATGACGGCAAAATTGAGCGAACGGCCGATGCTCTTCGTTTTTGGGGCGGAAGGGCAGACCGCGGCGGTTTGTCCTCGCTTTGAGTCCGAACGGGTCAGGCGCGACTCTGGCATCACCAACCTGTATACATACACCGATGAAGAGGGCGCCGCGGCTGGTTTTGCCCGGCTGAAGGAAGGCTTTGGGGCTATCCCTGGTCTGGCTATGGAATATCAGGCCGCCAGGGTGCTCGAATATATGTACCTGAAGGAAACCTGTGGCGTAGAAAAACTGGTAGATCTAAGGCCAATTCTCGCAGAGCAGCGCATGAAGAAGGATCCCAGCGAAGTGAACAAGATGCAGCGGGCAGCGGTTCTGGCCGACGCTGCCATGGGAGTGCTTGAGCGCAACCTGCGTGCAGGTATCACCGAGAACGAGCTGGTCAACCTTGTGCAGGCTTTTGTGAAAGAAAGTGGGCAAGGGTCCATGTCGTTCATAACCGTGGTAGCCGGGGAGAGGTCCGCCCTGCCTCACGCCAGCGTCAGCGATCGTCCGTTGCAACAGGGTGATGCAGTAGTCGTAGACCTAGGCTGTTATGTTGAGGGTTACACCTCAGACATCACCCGGAGCTTCCACATTGGAGAACAGGATGAGGAGATGGCAAAGATAGGCCGCATCGTGCTTGAGGCTAACCGACTGGCCAAAGAGGCCGTCAAACCTGGTGTAAGCCCCTCGTTCCTGGATAAGGTCGCCCGGGATTATATCAGTCAGCAGGGTTACGGCCAATACTTCACGCACAGGCTGGGGCATGGACTGGGCATTGAAGTGCACGAGGAGCCATATATCGTGGACGGTAACGAGAGGGTTCTCGAGGTAGGACATGCCTTCACCATAGAGCCGGGGATATATTTGCCCGGCAAAGGTGGAGTGCGCATTGAGGACGACGTTTGTGTGACATCTACGGGGTGCATAAGCCTGACCGCATACCCTCGTGAGGTGAAAGTGATCAGGCCATAAGAGGAGGCGTACCCTGTGCTGCAAGAGCTTAACAGAAGGTTGTCGGGAGTGCTGAGATTCAACGAGCCGATGAGCAGACACACGTCGTTTCGCATTGGAGGTCCGGCAGATGCGCTATTTGTACCAAGGGATCTCGGAGAACTGAAGAAGTGTCTGAAGGAAACCCACGAGCTCGGCATTCCGGTGACCGTTATAGGGAACGGCAGTAACCTCCTTGTCTGTGACGGGGGGATTCGGGGTCTGGTGATAAAGCTTTCCGGGACTTTGGACTGGATCCATATTTCCGGGAATAGGGTTCGTGCCGGCTGCGGAGTCCTGCTTTCGACTCTGGCATACAAGGCAGTGGAGGCAGGACTGGGCGGGCTGGAGTTTGCGGCGGGAATTCCCGGCACCCTGGGCGGTGGAGTTATCATGAATGCAGGTGCCTACGGCGGGGAGATGAAGGATGTTGTGACATCGGTCCGGGCCCTGCGGCCGACGGGGGAAGAATGCGACTTCTCTGCTGCCGAGATGAGCTTTGGTTACCGGCGCAGCAGTATGCAGAACTCGGGTTTGTACGCCCTGGAAGTCGCTATGGAACTACAACCCACGAACAAGGAGGAAAGTCTGGCGGTCATCCGTGACCTGAATGACCGTCGTAAGGCCAAGCAGCCTTTGGCACTGCCCAGCGCGGGAAGCGTTTTTAAGCGACCTGAAGGATACTATGCAGGTCCACTGATCGAAAAGGCTGGGCTGAAGGGATTGCGTATTGGTGACGCGGAGGTGTCAACTGTGCATGCGAACTTCATCGTGAACGTTGGCAACGCCACCGCTGCTGACGTTTTGGCTCTGATAGCTCACGTCAGGGACACGGTCTACCGGGAGTCTGGCGTGATGCTGGAGCAGGAAGTTAAGGTTATTGGAGAACAGTGCGAGGAGGAGTACCATGTCTGATTCAGGCAAGAAGGCCCGAGAGTTTTTTGAAGAGAAAGATTACAATTGTGCCGAAGCTGTATGGCTGGGTATGA
>DDWC01000152.1 GCA_002345475.1 Firmicutes bacterium UBA2296 | reverse complement strand
AAATGATACAATGCACACCCCTGCGCTAAAGTTCAACGATTTAGGGATGGGGGGTGCAATAATAGAGTCCGCTCTCGTTATCTCGGTATGATCTTACTCCCGAAAAAAGTACCTGTCCCCTCTGTCATTCTGCAGTTGCCCGGTACTGGCTACTTCATTTTTCGAAGTGCGCTGGATACGTGGCTGTACACAGTACCCAGTGTGGCCTCAGAGTTCCGTTTTAGGTAATCGGCAAGCATCTCAGCACTAATCCCCTCGTGCTGATACTGTCCAATGTCATTATTTCGCAACCACTCCGCTGTGTATACTCTTCCATTCACTAGAAGCGCACTAGGGCTCACAAACGCCATGTTAACCTTCTTCTGATCACCAGAGAATATTGCATCAAGCTGTTCCTTTGTGTATGCCTGTTGGGTGTCGGCCTTTTCAAAGTCCGCTCTTTTGATGCTGAACTCTTTCACTAACTCTACGACTGTGCATTCCTCAATGCTTCGACCCCTTTTGTTACTCGCGTGATCATAGAGGAAGCCATCCATCCATAGAGTAAGGCTTGCCTTATCCAATAGTCCCATGACAAACGTATCAATTCCATAGTAAGCGGGCACGTATGGGGCCATGTGCTCTTTCATGGACAAGGGCATGGTATTTTGCCCGACCATCTTTCTAATGTTGCCCGAAATAGCCAGGTACTCACCTCTGAATTCCTCATAGTCTATAGCCTTTAGATAGGCAACTAGTGCTTCTGGCGTTAAGCCATCCATAACATAGCAGCCAGCTGAACGAGACGCCAACCAGTCCGGGGTAAAGATTTTATCATCATGGAGTAAGGCGAACCGATTCACAAACGTTCTATTAATGAGCTTTTGATCACCTGAGTAGATTGCGTCTATCTGCTCTGGGGTATAAGATACACCCCTATTCCCCTCGATAAACTCGTTTTTGGATACGCCCAACTCCTTTACGGCGTTAGCGATTGTCAGATCAGATGGATCCCGTCCTCCTGGATTACCGTGGCTCTGAAATTGTGCAATCCATGCCTTGTACTTGTCTGCACCGACATATGGAATAAGGAATGTATCAATGCCAAGAAACCCTGGGTCGAGTGCGGAGAACAACTCCCATGTTGAATCGCCGCCAATGGCTAACTCCGTATCGGGCTCTTGCTCTGGCATTTCGGGTAGCTTGGTAATTGGACCCGACGTAGAACTATCGTTCGCCCTTGGGTAGCAGCCAAACAGCGCGACAATAAGAAGCGCGCATAGGGCAAGACTCAAGAATTTCCTCACGATTTATTCCTCCTTTTAGTTTATCGGCGAGGTGTGCCTCACTAGCACGCCAGGCCAGAACCTCTGTGGGTTAATCGTACTGATTGCAGGGGGGCCATACATGTATTGACCGTTGTTCACGTCGAAATGCAGGTGTGTTCCATCTATCCCCGGAGGACTGTCATTTCCAGTATAACCAGTCGTGCCAATGATTTGTCCCGCCGTTACTGTCCCATTCTCGTACAAGTTAGCCGCTATTTGATCCATGTGTAAATACCGAACCCACATTGTGTTCCCCTGGGGACCGTTAGGGTCAAAAACTGAAGTATCAATAACAACATGATTGCCAGAGCTAGAGTTATACGCGGCTTTCTTAACAGTTCCCGATGAGACGCTAAGTAGGGAGACTCCGAATATACCACCGGATCTCCGGACAACATCTATCCCATTATGATCTACTCGATCATATCGCTTATATCCTGACGATATGCTGCTATGTAGAGAAGGGTTCGCATACATGAATGTCCACCCCATGGATGCATAAGGATTACTCGATGGAACAGGAATAAACTCCCACTGCTGATTCGCCGTTCCACTTCCCGAGCAATTGTCTAAGAACACGTTCCCGGCAGACGTCGGGCTTGTCCCAGTATTTGTTCCATTCTGCGTGCCGAATGAAGTAAGGGCTATGCCTGTGTTAGCGCTTGGTACAACCTTAAACTTGCTGCCACCTAGGGCGACAATTTTCCAGCGTTGAGCGCTAAAGTCTACCCGACTATACAAGTCAACATTACATCCACTGATAATTGAACCACCGATCCTCACAATATCTAGTACCCTGTTGGTCCCAGTGTAGCTACTCATGGCAAATATAAGGTACGAGTCGCTGGCGGGCTCATAAGCCACATGAAACTGCTGCTGAGCTACAGGATAACCCTGATATTGATACACATTAACTCCATCTGCGTCAACACCGGCGTGAACATTAAGATATTTGCTACTGCCATAATTTCTGATGTAATAGACACCTCCGGTGAGAACACCTGGCGTTTCTGCTGCGTTGGCAGGTGGCGACAATTCCAATGCCGCCAGGCAAAGCACAAAAGGCAATAGACAAGCCAAATGCTTCGCTTGTTTCACTGAAGTCTCCTCCTCCTTTAACGCTATTGAGAACTGCACGCACAACAATGACCATATCCGCCTTTGATTAATGCCAAGCCTGCCTGGGCAGTTGCTACCATCTTAGTGCGGTTTCCCTTAAAGCTAACCCTTGAACTTAGTTTCACTGGCTAATCCCCGTCTCCGCTAGTAGCCAGGGATTATTTCCGAGCACCAAGCGCGCTACGGAACCGGCCACTTCCAACAGGTTATGAGTAAACCATCTTCCTGTAATACAAAGGTCCAAATAAATCCGTTCCAAAGCTGAAAAGGATAATGACCTACAGGAAGCGAGAAGGCTATGCCACTATCAGCTCCTTCGCGGTAAACTTCGAAACTGTAGATCAGGCCTTCGGGCCCACCTGCATCGCCTTTTGCCCAGCAAAGGAAGTCACCGTTCTGTCCAGCTGCTGCTATAGACTGAAGTGGCAGCAATATGGTGCGTAAAGCTACCCAGTCCCCATTGTCTAAAATGAACTCCCTGTGTGCAAACGAATCCTGCCCTGCTCCAAGGGAGTGAAAAAACGCGGTGCCATGAGTGGTAAAGATGGGGCGGGGCCGTATCTCATTACTAGCCCTGAGGATCGTGCCATCCGGGCCATAGACGATTGAAGCATCAACCGATTTCTCAGGCTGCCAATATGGTACTTGTCCCTGCACCAGACGACCGTAGCTGCGGCTTTCATAAGCAAAAACTTCTCCGAGCGGATTGACGAAGTATGTCCCGCCGCCGCCAATTACCTGATGCGACGTGTCAGCTTGTTCACTAAAAAAAGCATGCTCACCGGGATTTGCTATCCAGAGAAGTTCACCATCTGCCGCATAAACTGTCAAAGCGTTTTCCCCATCGCCGCTCACGACCACCACTCCGCCGGGCAAAAAGCCAATGGGCATACCAGGGCGTGTACCCAGTGGCGTCCCCCATCGGTCATAGAGCCGGGTTAAATCGCATGATGTGTCTCCGACAGCTATTACGGCCTCATCACTGACACACATGCCCCCTGGCGGGTAAGCTCCTCCTGATACGGGCATCCCCAAGGTAATCATCCCTAGGTACTTATCCGCCCCCCCAAGGCCATCCTGCGACCAGGGAAGAAGAACTTGCCACTGCTCCCCCGCTTCTCCAGGCAGTGCTGGAACCAGTAGTGAGATTACTATTTCTTCGGGTATATGTTCAACTGGCTGAGGGTCCCCACCCGTGGTGATATCCTCAGGGATTGGTGCCGGATCACCTGACAGGGGAACAGGTCTTGGTCTAAGCGCTGCTATTGCCACACCGATAAACAGTATAGAAGCTACAATTATAACTAACTTTCGCATGAGTACAGCCCCTCTTCTCACATTGCCTCACGTCTGAATTGTAGATGGACCAGGCAAGGGCTGTCAAATATTTCTTGCGGGTGGTCATTTCACCTCTTCTATTCAGTAACAGCCATGCCTTCCTGCCGGGTCTTCACATTGACATCACATACGTCCTGAACACAGGGGACAGTTCTTTTTGATCCGTTCACCTGTTCCCCTTGAATGTCGCGGCGTTACCTATGGCCTTCCTGCCGGCATACCCACGAGGAACGAAGAACAAGGAACTAAGAACGACCCAAAGAAAACAGGACCTGTCCGGCAAAGAACAGGTCCTGTTTTCTAGTAGACACAAAATTGGCTTATCTACTACAAAATGATACAATGCACACCCCTGCG
>DDWC01000245.1 GCA_002345475.1 Firmicutes bacterium UBA2296 | reverse complement strand
CACAATGCAGACAGAACTGCTCCCAATTGGGATAGAGTCTGACCGCAGCCCGTACCATGGCCTCTAGGCCAAGTTGCAGGCTGTCCCGCTCAGGCTGCGTCATGCTGTTGATGAGGCCGGCGTAACTCTCCATTTGCAGGCGCAGATGTTCTTCGCCCACGCTTTGCCCGAGCTCGGTGATGGTCGCTTTGATCTGGCGTCGATCTGTGGCCTGAACGCGTCGCACCAGACCCTTGCGTTCCAGCCTGTCCATAACCTTTGTGGCCGCAGGGTTAGATATTTCAAGCCCTTCTGCCAAGGTGGACAACGAACATTCGGGATGTAGCAAAATGAACCGCAGTGCAAGCAACTGACTGGCAGTAAGGTCCTCTTCCGAGTGGGCGAGCGGTTCGCTCATGATTCTAGCTCCGATTTGCATAAACAGGTCTGTCAAATGCTTGATGACTTCGGCCTGCTCCATGGAGAATCACCCCGTTCTGCTTTTGCACTTATTATACTATATATCTTGTTAAATATGGGCAAATGCGCGAAACAGGCATCAATCTAATCTATTTGAGGATCCTCCGGAACGCCGGTGGTGACACCAAAATAGAAGTAGCGGGAGTATTCTTCCGGACTAATCTTTTCTACAACTTCGATGGTGTCTATTTTGTGATCGTCGGTGAAATACATTATGTAACCGCTATGTTCATCTTCGCCCACCTTGCGCTCCAGGAACAGAGCAGAAACGACCTCGGTGCTGCCTGGAGTGCCAGCGTAGCTGAGCTTGTACTCCTTGTTCTGCAAGGCAGCATCAATACTGGCTATGGTTGATTTCAGCGTGAAGAAATCGGTAAGCAGATCGGCCTCTGAAACGGGTTCGCCAGTGGCGCCGTCAGTGAAGGTCGCCACTCCTGCCTTCTCGCTGACTATGTACTCTGCCCAATGCATGTGTGGGTCGTCATCATGTTCATCGCCTTCGGCTTCGTACAAGCCGTAGAACAAAAAGTCAAAGTCTGTGCGGTCCTTCAGGTCTTTCATGGCCCTATTGACGATAATACGGTGCACTCTTGCACTCCCCGTAGGGTATGAACGGGCGTTGATGTTTGGGAACAGGTATGACAGCCCCAGTGCGGTAACAAAAAACGCCAGGACGCCGATGATGATGATTTTCTCCCAGGGGAACGCCGGTTTGGCGTCTGCCTTTCTGATCTGTTGTCTGCGTAGTTGTCTGCTCACAATAATGTCCTCCTCGTGATTCACTGGACTAGCTCATGAAGGCCAAGTCTATCAGGTAATGATTGTACCATTCTTGATAACAGTCCGTATACTGCTTTGAAGCAATCTTATGTCCTCTATGGGGTCCCCTTCAACAAGGATCATGTCCGCAGCCATACCGGTGGCAATTCGGCCGATATCAGCCAGACCCAGCAGTTCAGCTGCCCGCACGGTGGCAGAGGCGAGGGCATCACTTGGGGACATCCCGTAGCGTACCATCAGTTCCAGCTCAAAGGCGTTTTTGCCATGGGCATTAAACGGAGTCCCCGCGTCAGTGCCCATCGCAATAGGCACTCCCTCCCGCATGGCCAGCCGGAAGCTTTCAACGTGGGCGGCGCTGGAATGCCGGGCCTTTTCCACGGCCCATGCCGGAATGCCCGCAGACTCGCCATGTTCAATAATCCAGTGCGGAGCAGCCAGGGTGGCCACCAGAAAAGTGCCGCGCTGGCGCATTAGGTCACATATCTCCTCTGTCAAATAGAAGCCGTGTTCGACGGAACTTATTCCAGCCAGGACCGCGTTTCGTATGCCCGTACTGCCCTGAGCATGAGTGGCAGTCTTCTTACCGGCTTTCACGGCCTCACTTACCGCGGCAGCCATTTCCTCGTAAGTGAGCTGAGCCGCTCCCGGCTCTACCCCCGGCGTCATAACACCACCGGTGGCCATGATTTTGATTACGTCGGCCGTGGCCTTGAGTTGTTCGCGCGCTCCTTTGCGGGCTTCGTCGGGACTGTCAACCTCACGCCCCATCATCCACCCATGGCCCCCGGTCATGCACAGGCACTTCCCTGATACCAGCAGTCGTGGGCCTGGCACAAGACCCTGGCGAATGGCATTGCGCAAAGCAATGTCCACGTGGTTTTTGGCACCCATGTCCCGCAAGGTGGTGAACCCCGCCCGCAGGGACTGCAAGGCATTCTTAGCGCCTCTGAGGGAGATCATGGCATCGCTTTCCTGGAGTTTTGGCCAGGGATCGGGGTCAGGATCCATGGTGATGTGCACGTGAGAATCGATGAGACCAGGGGTAAGACTGCAGCCAGAACCGTCTATATACAACTTAACGTCGAGATGGTCCGGAATGTCAACCCCTACGTGCTTTATACCTGTTTGGTCAAAAACTACCACACTCTGATTGTCCAGAAATTCTGGGGCGTAAATATTTACATTCGTGATTGCTGTTAGCATAAAAAGCATCCCCTCCAGCTTATTATCATTCGCTGGTGGGGATGCCTATTCCTGCAGAGGCCTATTTCATTTCTCCTGTCACAGCAATGTTTACATCCATGACAGGCACTTTGATACCTGCCTTGGCAATGGCAGTCTGGACCAGGTGCCCCAACCCGTGGCAGCAGGGCACTTCCATATGGGCCACAGTTATGCTGCGCAGATCGTTAAGGCGAATGATCTCTGCCAGCTTATCCACGTAGTCGGCTGAATGGTCAAGCTTGGGGCAGGCGATAACTACCGCTCGGCCCTTGAGCAGTTTTCGGTGAAAGTCAGGATAGGCAAAGGGCACACAATCGGCGGCGACCAGCAAGTCAGCCTCACGGAGATAAGGGGCCGTTGCCGGCACCAGCTTCAGCTGAATAGGCCATTGCCCCAGCTCACTGGCTTTCGCCTGTTCGGAGCTTGACCCCGTAGCTGGAGTAGACTCAGGCCTGCTTATGGCGAGAACTCGCGACCCAGGGCACCCCCCCGCAACGGCAATTGCTGCGGCCTGCGTTGATGTGGCCTGACCATGCTCTATAGTCTCCCTGCCGATTGACGACAGCCACTGATTGGTGGCGACTACGTCAAAGGGGTCTGCTACTCGTTCTTCCAGGGTCAGGGCTCCCGTTGGGCATTCACCAATGCAAGCGCCAAGCCCATCGCAATATTGCTCCTTCACCAGCCTTGCCTTGCCATCCACAATCTGCAAAGCTCCTTCGGCGCAGCCGGTAACACAAGCCCCGCATCCGTTGCAGAGATCTTCTTCTATTCGGATAATCAAACGTTGCACACAACATCCCCCTCTAACAAATGGTAACGAAGCCAGTTTAGCATACAGGACATGGCAAAGGTGTGACAGTCGTCACACCCGGGCCAATTATTTAGTCAAGTTCACTTTCGACGGCAAGTTTGGCAGCAGCAACGCCCTGAGAGCGACAGGCGGCAAGTTCCTCAGCCGTGGGCACCCATTTGAGTGACACTGAAGGGATACTCACGGGCATGCCAGCCTCTTGCAGGGCATGCTCCATGTGTTTAATGGCACCACCCGCCCATCCCTGTGAACCGAAGCACCCAACCACCTTGTTCTTCGGCTTAAGTCCTTTCAGCTCATCCAGAATGGGGGCGAGCGTCGGGAGAAAGCCGTTGTTAATGGTTGATGATCCGAAAAAGACCACTGAGGCCTCCATGATGTCGGTCATGATCGAAGTTCTGTCGTTAACTTCTGCCTTGTGGAACTTGACGGCAAAGCCTTCAGACACCAGGCCGTCCAGCACCTGGCGTGCCATCTTCTCAGTGCTCCCCCACATGGTGTCATAGATGATCACCGCTTTTTTGCCGGTGGTTCCACTGGCCCAATCCAGATACGCATTAATGATCTTTGCTGGGTTGCGTCGCCAGATGACACCATGGCCGGGGGCGATGGTGGAGATTTTCAGCCCTAGTTTGCCAAGCTCGGCAATCTTCTTAACGACAAGATCGGAAAAGGGCAGAAGGATATTGGCATAGTACTTGGCGGCCTCCTGCATCAGGAGAGATTCATCCACCTCGTCGGCAAAACGAGTTGACGTGGCCAGGTGCTGCCCAAAAGCGTCGTTTGACAGGAGCAGTTCCTGCTCCTCGATGTAAGTGAACATGCTGTCGGGCCAGTGCAGCATGGGTGCCTCGATGAAGCTGAGGGTATTCTTACCTAGCTTGAGGCAGTCGCCGGTTTTTACAACATTGTAGTCCCAGCCAGCAAAGAAGTGTTTCTCGAGAGCGGTTTTTGCCTGGCGACTGCAGTAGATTCTTGCCTCGGGTGCTATCTTCATGATAACCGGTATGGCACCGGCGTGGTCAGGTTCGACGTGGTTTACCACGAGAACCTCGATTTTGGCGGGATCGACTATCTCACGGATATTGGCCAATAGCTCATCTGAAAAGTCCGCATGAACTCCATCTACTAATGTAATGGTCTCGTCCATAATCAGGTAGCTATTGTACGTTGTCCCGTATGGTGTGTGAAACGATGGACCGTGGAAACTGCGAATGTTCCAGTCGACCGCTCCCACCCAGTATATGTTCTCGGCTATTTTCACTGACGGCAACGAAATCATCTCCTTTGTAAACTATTTTCCTATGCCTCGATTGTAGCACAGAGTTTCCCTTCAGTGGTTCGCTGGCAGGAGCCTAAACACAGCTCTATCTGCACCCGTGACTTCCCAGTGCCCTCTAACGCCCTGAGCCAGCGCCGCGACGTAAAAGTGCAGCATGGCGATACCAAGGTCTACCGGTACCAGGCCACCCCGCCTGCTGGCCGTCAACACTACCTCGCCCTCGGATCCGGTGTCAAAATACCAGGGCTGGCGGTTGACTGCAGAGGGGGCTAGTCGCACAGCCTCCAGGGCGGCGGTAATATAGCCTCCACTGCCGAGCAGTGTGCCTGAAGCAATTTCACCGATCTCCTTGCGCTTGAAAACCATTTTGGTCAGACGGCCGACCCTGTCCTGTACCTCCTGTGGAGTGCCTAGGGCTATTAGCGAAACAACCCGCTCGTTAGGCCCCAGAGGCACCAAAGCCATAAGCTGTTTGATGCCAAACATACCGCCGTTCCAGCAACTGCCCAGTCCCAGGGACTCGGCAAGAAGCACGTACTGTTCCCCGATGTATCCACATTGCATGCCGGCCTGCCAACTGTCGTCTTCTGCCGCGGTAAAAGCCAGCAGGGCCGAAGTCCCGAGCGTCTTGCCGTAACTGCCAACCACTCCGCGAAAGACGTGGTCCAGATCCCCCGGGCGGTGCACAAAATGCGTGCGCAGATGCCCAAGTCCAAGGGATTCTGCCTTTAGCTCTCCCAGCGAGGACAGCTGATTCTCGGTCAGCGTTTGACCGTCAAATAAACGATGCGACCTCCTTGACATCAGAGCTTCCAGATAACGCTGGGCATCTCTCTCTTGCAAGAATATCCCTCCCTTTTTCCTATGAACTGTATTCGCCACCAGTGGGGAATAACCTTCAGCCAGAAGACCCTGCAGATTTGCAGAGGATAGCGACTCCGCAAAGTCGAAGTACACATGGAGAAAATTCTCTTAAGGAGGAAGACAATGACCGAACAGCAATGGGAACTTATCAGGTACCTTGACGGGGTTGAACAGCGACTGGAAACGCTCTCCGAGCAAATAGCCACGCTGGCTTTTGCTCGCTTTGTAGAGAAACGCAGCAATCCAGAAATCGCGCGCCTGGAGGCTGAGCGTGGGGCGCTACTGCTCGAGCCCCGCGTTGCACAGGTAGTGGAGGAGATTGCCAGCCAGCAGATCTCTGATAGTCTCAACAGGCGCATGGAAGTGTGGCGCAATAACCTGGTCTCCGCTCGCGTGAACGCCGACAAGAATGTCATGCGACTGACGCGCGAGCTCAATGATACCATGGTGGCACACCACTACAAGGTTCAGGGGCAGCTTGTTGATCTGGGGGCAGTGCGAGGCATGCTACGGGCCAACCCTGACGGCGAAGTGAGAAAAGCTGCCTTTGCTTCCCTGACCGAGCTGTCCGACATCCTTGAACCGAGGCTGCTAGAACTCGTTGAACTTCGCAACAGGCTGGCCCGGGAACAAGGTTACAGAGATTATGTGGATTTGACTATTGAGACTAACGGCATGTCCGCGGAACAGGTGGAGTCGTTGCTGGGTGAGTTGACGGAAGCCACAAATGATCTCTACCTTGATGTGCTACAAAGTGGCGCCAGGAGACTGGACCTGCGCGAGATTGCCCCCTGGGACGTGCAGTATATTCTGGAGCAGGGCGGTGGGATGGACAGTGCCAAGTTCCCGAGAGACGAAATCAGGTCAAGCCTGCACGAATGGCTTAGCACCATGGGGCACAGAATGGAGGACCTTGGTATAACTCCTGAGTTCGTAGACATACCCTATAATGGGCTGTGCATGCCCATAAACAGGAAGGATATTCGGATTCTTTTCAATCCCCAGAGTGGCTTTGCCTACTACAAAACCGCGTATCACGAACTGGGACATGCCTTACACTCTGCGCTGAACAGGCAGCCTGAGTACGTAATGCGCCGCGAGTCGGGAATCTTCACCGAAGGGATTGCCGAGATTTTTGGCTACGTACCGCAACACCCCGACTGGTTGAGACAAATGGGTCTCAGCGACGAAGAGATTGAGCAAGCACGCACGTCGCTTCTGGGGCCTCTTTTCCACTACCTGCGTCAACGCACCGCCTACTGTCTCTTTGAACACTCACTTTACCGCAATTCTAGTCAAAACCTGCACCGGCTTATGGGCGATATTGAGGCTCGAATCCTCGGATGCCTGCCAGATGCTACTCCTCGCTGGGCGGCCAACGGCTGGTTTATCAGTTACCCCGTATACTGGCACAACTACGTGCTGGCTGACCTCATCGCCAGCCAGGTTCATAAGCATTTGCGAGAC
>DDWC01000048.1 GCA_002345475.1 Firmicutes bacterium UBA2296 | reverse complement strand
CAGCTGGAACCCCAGGGGATCACCGTTGAGGTCCTGGAGACCAGGCTGGACGATACCCGCATTCCGGAATCAAACATGTTGCTCTTTGATGGCACCCCGATCGAAGAAATCCTCGATATGCGGGTGGAATTTAACCATTGCTCATCGTGTAGCTCTTGCCTGGAAACGGAAACAGAATGCCGTACCGTGTTTTACGAAGGAAACCAGTACGATGATATCCCCGCTAAAGCCATCCGCCATGCTACACTGAAGGTACTCGGTTTGGACAAGGCGAAGGAGAAAGAGGCCGAGCAATGCGGTTGCGACTGTTCTAATAAGGGACGTTGCTGTTAAAACTGAAGGGGGCACCACATGAGTGATAGATCCAGGGTAAAGATTGGCGCGCTGGTAATCGCGTTTGCTTTGGTAGGCGCGCTGTTTTCCCTGCCTTTTTCCGCGAAAGCGGTGCAGTCGCTGTCGGTGTCACACAGCGGTTCTTCCAGTTCCGAGCAATACTCGCTGAGCCCTGACCAGGCCGAGGACCTGGTGGCGGCCCTGCAGGGCGATGTGGTTGATGGACCGCCAGGCAGCACACTGGCCGCCTACAGCCTCAGGGTTTCACTGGCCTACATGTTGCCCCGGGCCTACGAGGTGTACATCACCGCCGACAGGGAAGTCTATTTCAAACGACCGATGATCAATCGCGTTCTTCGTTCGACCACGCCAGAATTTTTCTTTGTCCACGATGCTTTTAGCGACATTTACGCCCACGCCGCCATGCCCCACGTGGAAATCACCATGGCAGATGTTAGCGTTGCTCCTCAGGTGGCACTATCCCAGTGGGAGTTTCAGAAGTGGGATGACAATTGGTATGCGGCCGGCCAGCTTCCTCTGGCTCAGGGAGCAGGCGACACTGTGGTAGTCACTGCAGAAGACGCTAGTCTCAGCCTGACCCTTTCGCTGCCCGCCGATGACGTGTTGCTGACCGTGTTCGATGCCAAGGGCAATATGAGACTTCGTGAGTCTGTGGTTGACGGTCACCTGCCGCTCATTGCCTTTAACGGCACATATCTGTACGAGATATCCGCTCTGTGGGGCGACCCAGAGCAGGCCTACCGGGGTGAATATCAGGCCTCGTTCCCGGTTCAGGTGGATTTGCCGCCACTTTTTCTCCCTCCGGGCCCCATGATCGTTCAGGGAGAGCTGGCGGCTTTCTACGCTCTGCATATGCCGGAGGGCGTGACTCCCGTACTTGAGACCGACATGGCCACCAACGTGGCGCTTTTCCCCCATGAGGACGGTTTTGTGGCGTACATTCCCACCCATTACGGGACACGGCCGGGGGAGTACACCTTTACCTATGGCCTTCCCGGACAGGAGACGGCCACAAGCCAGGTGCGTGTAGTCACCCGCGAGTTTCACATACAATACATGACCATAGACCCAGGCACTCAGGCTGCCACCCAGAACCCAGAGGCTTACGCCCAGTACAACCGCTACTTCCCCGCTTCCCGCGCGGTCAGTGCCCCCGAACGCTATTACAGCGAGCCCTTTGTTTTGCCCGTTGGCTACAGTCGCCTGACCACCGAGTTTGGTCAGACCCGCTACGTCAACAACTCGCCCACCTCGTCGCGACATTCGGGTCTGGACATGGCCGCGCCCACCGGCACCCCCATAGTGGCTACCAATAACGGCAAGGTCACTCTGGCTATGAACCTGATCCTCACCGGCAACACTTTGGTCATTGACCATGGACAAGGCCTTTTCAGCGTGCATTTCCACATGCACGAGCTGCACGTCTCTGAGGGACAAATAGTCGAGCGCGGTCAACAGGTGGGCACCGTAGGCTCCACCGGGTTCTCAACGGGCCCCCATCTGCACTTCACCATGTCCTACTTCAGCCACAATCTCGAGCCGGGCTATTTCCTCGTGGGTGAGCCTATCACCTTTGCCAATTCGGTGCGCTATCTGGGGAGGTAGAAGCATGAGCCAGATAAGACTGTCCGTCGAACTTCATAGCCGCCTTATTGCCGAACTGCGCGAGTTTTTACACAAGGAATGGGACGTAGAAGTCAGCGAGTTTAAGGCGAGCATGCTGCTGGACTTCTTCCTGGTTAAGCTGGCACCTGACGTGTATAACCAGGCCGTAGAAGACGCTCACAGCCTTATGACCACCCGCATCGAAGACATTCTGGCACTGGCCAAACGCCCCAGATAAAAGCAAAGAGAAGGCTCCTGCACACCGCCCAGGCGGCAGCAGGCCTTCTCTTTTTGCGTCGACAAAGACAACTAGAAGTTCTTAACTACGTCGTCAACCAGTGAGCCGACGTAGGCAACGGCCTTCCGAATGGCGTCCGGTTTGCTCATGTCCACTCCAGCCATCTTAGCCAGCTCCAGGGGCGGCAGCATGCCACCCATCTTCAGCACTTCCATCCAGCGGTCGATGACAGGCTGTCCCTCTTCACGCATCATCTCAACCACTGCCGTGCCCACGGTCAGGCCTGCGGAGTAGCTGTAGGGGTAAAGTCCCATATAGTAATGAGGCTGGCGCATCCAGGTCAGCCTCGCGCCCTCGTCAATCTCGACTTCTCCACCCCAGAACTCTTCAAGAATCTCACCCTGGACTTTGCTGAGCAAAGCCGCGGTAATGGTCTGGCCCTTTTCGGCCATGGCGAAGATACGCCGCTGCAGCTCGCCTTCGATGAGATGCCTTACGAAGTTGTGATGGTAGGTCATCAGCAGCTGCATGGCCAGCCAGCGGTGCATACGGGGGTCATCGCTTTTCTTCTTCACGTATTCTGCCACCAGAAGCTCGTTAATGATGGAAGGGGCTTCGGTGAAGAACATGGAACCGCGGGCGTGGGACAGCCGCTGGTTGCGCATGGTCATTACACCGTGCCCTGCGTGCCCCAGTTCGTGGGAGAGGAGCAGGGCGCTGCGCATATTGTCTGTCCAGGTCACCAGGATGTAGGGATGTACATCAGGCACGCCGTTGCAGAAGGCTCCGGTGGACTTGCCCACGTTCTCTGCCAGGTCGATCCAGCGATTGTTGAGGCCCTCGCGCATGATTTCGCGGTACTCGTCACCCAGGACTGTCAGCCCGTTGAGGATAATCTCCTTGGCGTCCTCAAAGGTGGCAGCGGGGCTGAACTCCGGGTCAAGGGGCGCTTCTATGTCGCAATAAAGCAGCTTGTCCAGGCCCAGAACCTCCTTGCGCAACCGGGCATAACGACGCATGTGGGGGGCCAGTTCCTTAAGTATGATGTCGTGGAGCTGGTTGTAGGGCTCCAGAGTCACTTCCTGCCAGGACAGCAGCATATGACTGGCAGATTCATAGCCGCGCAGGCGGGCGGTGACAACGTGTTTCTTTACCTCGGTGGCCCATGTGGCGCCGTAGGTGTTCTGGTAGGCGTGTAGTCCTCTGGTGAAGGACTCATAGGCGTTGCGCCTGAGCACAACATCGGCAGACTTTTCATAGGCTTCTTCGTAGAGGGCAAAAGACATGGGGTGGCTGACGCCATCTTTGTCCAGAACCGGGTCAAAGGCCATGTCCGCCGCCTTGGAGCGGCTGTAAATCATGTAGGGAGACGCCAGCACCTCGCTGAGCGACGCCAGTGCCACCTCTGTTGCGGGACTCAGCACATAGGGCTTCTCGGCCAGCATTTTGCCAAGCATCCGCTCGAACTCTTTAACTTTGGGTTCTTCGGCCAGGTACTTCTCCAGGAGTCCTTCCGGCAGCGCCAGAATCTCCGAGCGCACGAAGGAGGTAGCAGCCTGCACCTTGGCCATTAATGAGGCAGCCTTGCCCATTGCCATCTGATTAGCCGGGTCGGTTCCGTCGCCAGACTGCTTCAGCGAAGCGTAGCTGATTACCTGCACCAGTTTCTTCTGGAGTAATTCGGCGGCCTCCAGGCATTCAAACAGCACCAACGGGCCGTCAGCCAGCTTGCCCTCATATTTTGTAACCGTGGGAATCTGCTTTTCCACCTCCAGCAGAGCTTCTTCCCACACCTCGTCACTGGAAAAAATATCGGCCAGATTCCACGTCAGATGTTCGGGAACCTCGGCCCTGGTCATTCTCTTTTTCAACACAATCCCTCCCTTTTCTATTTAGTATATATTCGTACCCGAAGGATCGTTTTCCTTCATTCAGCGAGGATCGCCAACCGAGGTAGTAGAATCAAGGCTGGGGTGACATGAACGCTGTCTTTCGCTGACGGGGACGCGGTCATGCGCTGAAGATACGACCGGTACTGATGTTAGGCGGAGAAAACATGCGAACGGCCAAATTGCTGTCGCAATTGAGCCGCGATGTGCCTCATCGCATTGCGGCGCGAGGGGACAATAGGGATGCGATGACAAGGGGAACGGTCACACGAATCACGGGGAGTCGTTCCTTGTTTGCTTCAAGTTTGTAGCGGCGAGGTCGTGATTCGCGGCCCAGACGTGTGCAGAGCCCGCGACCCACGGTGTCGCAGCTACAAGGGCCTCGCGTCTGGAGTCTAGGGCCCGTCTTCTTAACTGACCTCGCTAAACCGCTTCTGTGTCTCTCGGCGCTAGCCCAGGCAAAATATCAGGGGGCATTTTGGAGCCAGCACTCGAATCGTTCAACATTTCAGGCGGCCATTGCTTCATCCACCAATTCCTTCCGTTACTATCTGCGCTAACGTCAGGTTAGCGCCCCCTCCCATCCGTCTTATCCGTAATTATCCGGCCCATCCGAGCAAACGTGGCCCGTTCATCTTTTCCTGCCCCACTCGCTGTCTGCTGATTGCTGATTGCTGATTGCTGAATGCTGAATGCCCGCCATATTAAACGAAAAGCGACAACATCCGGCATAGGTGCTAAAATTGAAAGAGACAATGCTCCGGCAGAAGGAGGCACAAAATGAAGAAAGCACTTATACTGGGTGGCACACGTTTCTTCGGCAAGCGACTGACGCAAAATCTGGTGGTAAACGACTGGGAAGTCACTATTGCCACCCGCGGCCAGACCAAGGACCCTTTCGGCGACCGGGTAAAGCGTATCCAGCTGGACCGTTTTTCCCGCCAGTCAATGGCTGATGCCCTGGGAGACGGGACCTGGGACGTGGTATTTGATCAAATCTGCTTTGCCCCAGATGACGCCATCGATTCCTGCGAGCTATTTAAGGATCGCATTGGGCGCTACGTCTTTACGTCCACCGGTAGCGTTTACCCGCGGGATGCGGAACGGCCCTACCGTGAAGAGATGTTTGACCCATTTAACTACGAGATTAAGACCGGACGCCGCGAAGCCTATAGCTATGGTGAGGGCAAACGCCTGGCCGAGGCGGTGTTCTTTGCCCAGGCTCCTTTCCCGGTGGCTGCCAAGCGCATCCCGGTAGTGGTAGGTCCTGACGATTACACTGAGAGACTGGCCTCTTTGGTCAGCTACGTGCGGGACGGCCTGCCATTCCGCTCTCCAGAGCTCGACCTGAAAATCGGCTTCATTCATTCACAGGAAGCGGCGGATTTCCTGGAATGGCTTGGCAATGGCGAGATGACCGGTCCCTTCAATGCCGCCGCATCCGGCTGCATGCAAATGGGTGAGCTCATTTACCTCATTGAGGACGTGGTGGGCAAGAAGGCCTGGATCTATCCTCTGGCCGAGGTTGACGCTCCTCTTACCGGATCATCCTGCATGGATACCACCCGGGCCAAGGAAGCAGGTTTTGCCTTCAGCGTATTGCGCCAGTGGTTGCCTATGCTGGTGCAGGAGCACAGCCGCAATCACAAGCTAAAGCCCAGGATGCCCGAATAATAGAAAGCAGGGAGCATTGGTATGAGTGATAAATACGAGACAGCCATCATGGCGGGAGGCTGCTTCTGGTGCATGGTTAACCCCTTCGACATCCTGCCCGGCGTCATTGAGGTGAAGTCGGGGTACACGGGGGGACATGTGCCCAACCCGACCTACTCCGATGTCAAAGGGCAGACGAGCGGCCATTACGAGGCAGTTCGCATAGTATTCGACCCGGTGATAATAGACTACGATGTCTTGCTTGAAGCCTTCTGGTTGCAGATTGACCCCACCGATGATGGCGGTCAGTTCCATGACCGAGGTCCTTCCTACCGCACAGCCATTTTCTTCACCAGCGACGCGCAACGCCAGAAGGCCGAGGCTTCCAAGGCGAGGCTGTCCGCTTCAGGTCGCTTTGTCGACCCCATTGTAACCCCGGTGCTGCCTGCCGATGTATTCTACGATGCCGAGGACTACCATCAGGATTACTACCTGAAGGAACCGGAGCACTACAAGGCCGACCGCAAGGTCTCGGGACGAGATGAGTTCATAAAGCGCTATTGGGGCGACTCCTACTGGGAGTTTATGAGCAAATGGAGCAGGGACGAGCAATGATTACGACTTCGCTCAGGGGCATAGACCTGCGCTTTGAGACTGCCGAGAGCCTGTTTTCGCCTCGAGCCATAGATCAGGGTACTCTGGCCATGCTATCAGCCATAGAGCTTCAGCCCGCAGACAAGGTGCTCGATCTGGGCTGTGGCTATGGCGTGGTGGGCATTCTGGCGGCCCGGCTGATTGGTGCGCAGCGTGTAACCATGGTAGACAACGATCCCGTCGCCATCGAGTTTGCCAAAGCCAACGCTGCGCTTAACGACGTGGCCGGAGTCAGGATTGTGCAAAGCGACGGATTTGCCAATCTCAATGAAAGCGGGTTCACCAAAATCATCTGCCATCCGCCTTATCATGTGGATTTTTCTGTGCCCAAGGCCTTCATCGAGAAAGGCTTCAATCGCCTGGCCATGGGTGGCAGGCTCTATATGGTCACCAAGCGGCTGGACTGGTACAAAAACAAAATAGCCGCCATATTTGGCGGCGTGGTGGTGCAGGAAATAGACGGCTACTTTGTCTTCATGGCCGAGCGTCGCAGCCCGCGGTATGCCAGCAAACGCTAACCCTCCATGCGGCTGATGCGATGGGCGCCCAGAGCAAACAGCACAAGACCAAAGGACAGCATTATGGCTATGGGTGTAGCCTGAGAAGCCAGGCCGGCGTCGGCGGTAAGAATGTCCTTCAGGGAGTGAGCCGCCCAGCTTTGGGGCGACAGCTTGCTGATAAGGGAGATGGCCAGGGACGGATTCTCCATGGGGAAGAAGATGTCTCCCAGCATGGTGCCAACCATGACAAAACCGGTGGATACAGCCTGCACCTGTCCCGGAGTCTTCAGCACGCTGGCCAGGAAAAGGCCCAGTCCGGTCATGGCAAAGATGTACACGGTCATTACCGCGGCCATGGCTCCGTAGCCTCCGTTCCAGGGAGCTCCGAAGAGGAACTTGCCTGAAGCCAGTAGCAGCAACGCCTGTAACCAGGCCACTGCGAACAGCTTGATAAAATGGCCGACCATAATAGTGGTATAAGGGGTAGGACTCTGCAGAATGCGCTGCCAGGTCCCGCCTCTTCTTTCTTCAATGACAGCGCTAGCCGAGGTGATAAGGTTGAGAGCCACGAACATAACCAGCACGCCCAGGGATGCCATTTCGTAGACACCGTCCACATCGGGCAGAAAACTCATGGCCCAGGTCATGACAATAGGCATGGCCAGCGTGAATACGACATACATAGGGTCTACAATCATCTGACGGAAACCCGTGGCTGCAATTGACATAGCTTTGCGCATTATCGTTCTCCTCCTAATTGTCTCTAAGAGCCTTGCCTGTGAGCTTGAGAAACAGCGTCTCCAGGTTGGGCTTCTTTATTTTGATCTCGGTGACCGGGCAATTGCTCTGGACCAGGGCTGTAAAGACCAGGGGCAGCACCTGCTCGGCGTTTGAGGTCAGCACCCGCGCCGAGCCTTCACGCACGAAGGCCTCCCGCACACCCGGAATAGCAAGCAATGTCGCTGCTTCAGGAAGGCTCTGATTGCCCAGGGTTATCAGCAGCTCGTGATACTCGCCGGCTTCGCTGAGGAGATCGGCGATGGTGCCCAAGGCGATAAGCCGCCCGTGATCCATGATGGCCACGCGATCGCACAGTTCCTCAACCTCTTCCACGTAGTGACTGGTGTATATCACCGAAGTGCCTCTGTCGCGCAGCTTTTTCACGGTATCAAGGATATGCCGCCGCGACTGCGGGTCCACTCCCACCGTGGGTTCATCCATTATCACCAGAGCCGGGCTATGGACTATGCCGATGGCGATGTTGAGACGGCGTTGCATGCCTCCCGAATAGTTGCCTACTTTTTCGTCGGCCCGGTCGGTCAGCCCAACCACTTCCAGAACGCTAGCTATGGCTCTATCCAGATTTTCACCCCGCAGGTCATTCAGTTCGCCAAAGAACTTGAGGTTTTGTCGCGCTGTAAGTTCCTTGTAGACTGCGGGCTCCTGCGGGACTACTCCCAGCTTACCTTTGGCCTTGCCGGGTTGCAGGGCCATGTCCAGACCTTCAATTTGCACCGCTCCGGGCTCTGGCTTGAGCAGGCCCGAGATAAGGGATAACGTAGTTGACTTACCTGCGCCATTGGGTCCCAGCAGGCCGAACACTTCACTCCGCTCCACCGAAAAAGCCACATCGCCTACTGCTCTTCGCGAACCAAAGCTTTTGCTCAGGCCCGCCACATTTAGCATCGTCATTTTGGACACCTCCATGAGAAGTTCATCTGATGTGTCAATAATACCAACGACGGTAAGCGGGCAAATCCGCCGATGGGAGTATCTTGGGGTAAGCAAAAAGGCTGAACTTCGCGCTCAGCCTTTTGGAGTATTTGCTTGTCCGGTATCGTGCACTACCTTAGAGAAATCTGCGCGCTACATGTGTAGACTCAACTAAAGTGAAACCCAGAGAGTCGTATAGCTTTTTAGCGCCCCTGTTGGTCTCGACGACTTCAAGGGTGACATTGCTGTGCCCGCGTTCAATAATTAGCTTTATGCAAAAAAACATCATCTCTCTGCCGTAACCCTTGCGCGTATGTGCATTAGTCACGGTAACCGTGTCCACGACATTACTATCGACAAATGCATAGCCCACTATTTCTCCTGTCCCATCCCTGAAGAAATAGATGTTATCCTTCTCTTTGTCCAGCCGCTCCCGTTCGGCTACCTCATCAAAACCAGGAGGATAGCACTGGTGGGGCAGAATATCGTTCTCTTGTCTGAGTCCAAGAAACCCTTCGTTGGTAAGACGGATAAAGTCATAGAAGAAGTCGTCTTTATAGGGCACAGGGAATAATGCCGAAGAGTACTCCACTGCGGGGCCTTGGTAAGCCATAGAATGCACTGCCAGCCAATAACCAAAACCCCTACGGGCGTAGAACTCGGGTCCGTCACCTTGGTCCCCCCGATAAGTTGTGGACAAGAAGTGCGGGGCATCTTGCGATATGGAAGACCAGGCTTCGTTCCACAGCGCGGTTCCGATACCTCTGCGGCGAAGTGCAGGAGCAGTGAAGACCCAAACGTCTGCCCGCGTGCCCACAGGGGTCTCGCGCTGCTCAGTTCGCGCACTCACACCCTTAATCACGCCGTTCTCTTCGTAAACCCGTCCCATTTTCTCCATCCGCGACTGAATTAAGTCCAAGTTCATGCTGGGTCGGTCTGCCATGACAAGTGTCACAATGGACGATAAGTCCGTCGGATGGTAGTCTCGTATCATCTCTTGTCCTCCACGTTCTTCACTGCATTTGTGCCCCAGTATATGCGAAGCTAACAGCATCTACAAGGTAGAGACCGTATATAAACAGTCCTATCCAGCGGTTGCCTTCGGCAGAGTGACGCTAACGGTGGTACCCACACCAACCTTGCTGGTCACCTTGAAGCTGCCGTTTACCTCTTCGGCCCGTCGGCACATATTGTGCAGTCCGTTGCCCGCCGCTCGGTCGGTGGCAAATCCCCGGCCGTCGTCCGCCAAAGTCAGAAGCACGTCAGCCTCCCTCTCCAGAATCCGCAGTGTTACATGCTGCGCAGACGCGTGCCGCTCGATGTTAGCTAAGCCTTCCTGCACTATGCGAAAAATGGCCAGCTCAGCCTCAGGCGCCAGAGGGTGCTGCAGACCGTAGTCCAGCTCCAGGGGAACGGCGCTACGTTGCGAAAACAGATCACAGATCATGCGCAGGGCATTATCTAGCCCCTGTTCGGCCAGCAGTGATGGCTTGAGCTCGTCGATCATGGAGCGCAGCTCCTTCAACGTGGCATCAGCAGTGGCCTCCATATGGTCCAATATCTCCGCCACCCTGGCGTTTTCGTCAGCGCATTCGCGCCGTAGAGTGTGCAGCGAGAAGGTCAGCCCGTGCAAACCCTGGCTAATGGAATCATGCAGTTCACGACTCATGCGATTGCGCTCTTCAGTAATGGCCAGCAAGCGCGAAGCCTCCTGTAGCTGGCGATTTTTGTCGGCCAGTTCGGCCAGGAAGGCCACCCGTTCGTTGACGCGATCTATAGTAAAACGATACGCTGCGTATATTGCACCCATGCTAAGGCCAATGAGTCCGCCCAGCCACGACTGCCGGTCAACAGTAAACTGCCCCATGCGGTAAAGAATGCCTACCACGATAACGAGGTTGAAGAGTGCGGCCGCCAGAAAGCCCACCACGTACTGGGCGCGGCTGCTCAGATGTGAGTGCTTTTCCAACCGGTCTATGACCAGAGTCGCTACAAAGCCGCCAGCGGCGCAGAGGACAGCGATGGCAAACGGCAAGGCCAACAGAATCCACCAGGTGATGTCCATGTTCGTCAAGAAAGCGATAAGCGCAAATATGACACCGAAGAGAAAGCCAATGCCAAGGTTGTTTTCAAGCACTTTACGCATGTGGACGACCCTCCAACCGAACCTTGCTGGCCAGTAGCGCCGCCTGGGTGCGGCTCTTCACCTCGAGCTTTTGCAGTATGTTAGCGACATGGGTCTTCACCGTTTTCTCGCTGAGATAGAGAGCCTGGGCGATCTCCTGGTTGCTCTGCCCTTCGGCCATAAGCGATAACACCTCGGCCTCCCGCTGGGTAAGGCGATTAAGCACTTCGGACTGCACCGGTTCGGGCTTTTTGGGCCTGTCGCTGAGATCTCCCGCCAGAATACCCTTGCCCAGGTACGTCCCACCCTCGGCCACGGCTCGGGCTGCTGTGGCCAGCTCACTGGGTGGTGCGTCCTTTAAGCAATACCCGGCCGCTCCGGCGGCGAGCGCCTCCTGCAGCCTTTCGGCTGAGACAAAGCTGGTGAGGATCAATATGCGCAGTTCCGGCCTTACTTCCAGCATACGCCGGGTGGTGGCTATGCCGTCCATCCCTGGCATCTGCATGTCCATCAGAACCAGATCAGGACGGGTTTCTTCCAGCATGGCCAGAGCTTGCTCTCCGTTGGGAGCGGTACCTGCCACTTCTATATCCTCGATTCCGCCGAGGTAGAGCTTGACACCTTCGCGGAAAAAGGGATGATCATCGACGATCAGGATGCGCATGCGCCTCACCTCCAGCACCAGTATAGCAAAGCCGTGCCGCGGTTCCCACTATTGTCCGCTCAGTCTCACTCTGACAAAGGCTCGTCGGCCCAGTTGCAGTACCATGCCGTCACTCACGGTTACCGCGGCATCGAAATTGGTCACCTTGGCGCCGTCTATCCTCACGGCACCACTGGTAATCTTGCGGCGGGCTTCGCTGTTTGACGAAGCCAGAAGGCTGGCCGTAAGCAGGTCCACCAGGCGGGCGGGATTGTCTCCTGCCCAGGTGTACTCGCCTATCTCCTCCGGTATCTCGCGACGGCTAAAGACGCGCACAAAATTGTCTTCTGCCGCTTCGGCCTGCGCTTGGCCGTGGTACATGCGTACCAGGGTCCTGGCCAGGAGCATTTTGGCGTGTCGGGGATGGATGCCGCCCTCAGACAGGGTTGCTGCCAGTTCGTCAATTTCCTCCCTCGGCAGATCTGTGGTCAGCCTCATGTAGCGCAGCAGCAGTTCGTCAGGCACACTCATAGCCTTGCCGTATATCTCTCCCGGTGCCTCGGCCACGCCGATATAATTGTGCAGAGACTTGGACATCTTCCTCACTCCGTCAAGACCTTCCAGAAGGGGGCAGGTCATGACCACCTGGCGTTCCTGGCCATAGGCTTCCTGCACGGTTCTGCCCATCAATAGATTGAAGGTCTGGTCGGTACCGCCAAGCTCTATGTCTGTCTTAAGGGCAACCGAATCATAGCCCTGCATCAGCGGGTAGAAAAATTCGTGCACATAGATAGGCTGCCCCTGGCGGTAGCGGTTGCCAAAGTCCTCCCGCTCCAGCATGCGGGCCACGGTAAGCAGACTGGCCAAGTTAACCACCTCAGAGAAATTGAGCTTGCCAAGCCATTCCGAATTAAAGCGGATCTGTGCTTTGTCCATGTCCATTACTTTGCCAAACTGCTCTACGTAAGTTCTGGCGTTGGCCTGCACTTCCTCGTCAGAAAGCTGACGCCTGGCCGAGGCCCTTCCGGACGGATCACCGATTCTTCCGGTGAAGTCACCAACCACCAGTTGAACGATGTGGCCGAAGTCCTGAAACTGGCGCAGTTTGCGCAGAACCACGGTATGCCCGATGTGTACATCCGGGGCGCTGGGGTCAAGACCCAGCTTAACCTTGAGGGGCGCACCTGTGACCACGGAGCGGACAAGTTTCTCCCTGAACTCATCGAGGGGAATTATCTCCGCAGTCCCCTCACTGAGCACCGCCAGCTGTTCTTCTACCTGGGATTTGTGCTTGGCACTCAATTCTATTGATTGCATGGTTTGTTGGCCTCCTTGTGTTTGCGAGATGGCGGTATTTTGCAGCCCTGCGGGCTGCCTAGAGCTCCTGGCTCTTGGCTCTTGGTAGAGTTGCACGTCTCAGAAGCTCCACGCTCGGGTATTACGGATCCTCCAGGAGCTAAGAGCTAACAACGAAGAGCACCCCTGTGTTGCTCGTGCCTCGCAATAAAACACGCCCCCTGCCATAAAGGCAAGGGACGTTTTCACGCGGTACCACCCTTGTTGCAGAAGGTTTTCTGCCACTCGGCGAAATAACGGTTCGTAACCGTTTGCCGCTAATGTACTTTCACGGCAAAAGCTCCGGGAGGTAATTCGACTCATGCCCATGCATCGGCTTGCACCAACCGCCGACTCTCTATAGCAGGGGGGACAAGAGCTACTGGTTCCCTTCACGGCCTGTCGATATCTTGTTGTCAGTAGTCTACTGCCGCAGGAGAGAATTGTCAACGAGTCAGGCTATGCTTTACGGGCTTACGCGCCTCAGGTAAAATAGATGTGCATTACTCGCGCAAGCGGAGAAGACGGGAGGACACTGATTGTGAAAAAAATCCTTATTACTGGAGCCATGGGCCAGATAGGCACCGAGCTGACATTGGCCATGCGCAAAGTCTATGGCGACGAGAACGTCATTGCCAGTGACATTAGGCCTGATGTCTGTGACGATTCACTGCGTAACGGCCCTTATGAAATAGTAGACATTGCCAAAGCCCAGCAGGTGGCCGACGTGGTCAAGAAATACGGCGTCAACCAGATAGTCAATCTGGCAGCTATTCTTTCTGCTGTCGGTGAAGCCAAACCCAATCTGGCCTGGGAAGTTAATATGGGCGGGTTGTTCAACGTGCTGGAAGTTGCCCGCGAAATGGGCTGTGGCGTGTTTACTCCCAGTTCAATAGCGGCTTTTGGCCCATCCACCCCGCCTGACAAGACGCCCCAGGACACCATTCAGCGTCCCACCACCATGTACGGAGTAACCAAGGTTGCCGGAGAACTGCTCTGCGACTACTACTTCCAGAAGTTTGGCGTAGACACCCGCGGCGTGCGCTTCCCCGGGCTCATTTCTCATGCCGCCCTGCCCGGTGGTGGCACCACGGATTACGCTGTGCACATTTACTATGAGGCTCTCAGGCAGAAGAAGTACACTTCATTCATCGCTGAAGGAACTTCCATGGACATGATGTACATGCCCGATGCGCTTGATGCCGTTATTGACCTCATGGAAGCCGACCCGGCAAGGCTGGTGCATCGCAATGCCTTTAACGTCACCGCCATGAGCTTTGCTCCCGAGCACATCGCCGCCGAAATCAAAAAGCACATCCCCGAATTCGTCATCAGTTACGACGTGGACCCGGTGCGCCAGGGCATTGCCAACTCCTGGCCAAATTCCCTTGACGACAGCGCCGCCCGCGAAGAGTGGGGCTGGAACCCCAAATTCAACCTGGCATCCATGACCGAGGACATGCTGCAGGCTTTGAAGAAGAAGCTCGCTCTTTAATACGCCGCCAACCGCCCGAAGAACGGGCGGTTTGTGTTTAGAGCGAGACGAACGGAGGATTAGGGAGCTCTTAGTTGTTGGCTCTTGGCTCCTGGCAGAGACGAAGAACGACGCATGTGATCTTTGCAGCGGAGCATCAGATCGCACTCTGTGTGGTGCAATTTACTAAGAGCTAAGAGCTAGAAACCAATAGCCCTACCCACGGTCAGATAGACTTCGAAGAAGAGGTGATTCGCAATGCACACGTTCAAGAACGAACCGCTGACCGATTTTTCGCTGCCCGCCAATCACGACGCCATACGCCAGGCGTTAAAGAGCGTCGGCAGCCAGCTGGGCCGCACCTACAAGCTGGGCATCGGCGACAGGGAGTACGACAGCACCCACCATTATCACTCCCTGGACCCTTGCCAGCACAGCCGCCTGGTGGGAGTAATCTCTCAGGGTAACAGAGAGCACGCCGAGCAGGCCATCGCCGCGGCCTGGGAGGCCTTTGCCTCCTGGGGTAAGCTGCCTTCGGGGCAGCGCGCCATGCACTTGCTAAAGCTGGCCGCCATCATGCGGCGGCGCAAAGCCGAGCTCACGGCCTGGCTCATCTTCGAGGTGGGTAAGAACTGGGTAGAGGCAGACGCCGACGTGGCTGAGGCGATAGACTTCTGCGAGTATTATGCCCGTGGAGCCATGGAGCTTGCCCAAGGCGGTAAGGTAGCGACTAGCCCAGGGGAACACAATCAGCTCATATACCTGCCTCTTGGTGTAGGCATAGTAATCTCCCCCTGGAATTTCCCGCTGGCCATCTTGCTCGGTACCGTCATGTCTGCCGTCGTCATGGGCAACACCGTAATCATGAAGCCGGCCAACAGCGGCGCGACAATAGCCGCTAAAGCCTTTGAGCTAGTACGAGAGGCGGATTTCCCGGCCGGCGTCATAAACTACCTGCCCTGTAGCGGATCCGATGTAGGCGAATACCTGGTCAGACATCCCAGCACCAGGTTTATAAACTTCACCGGATCCAAGGTGGTTGGGCTGCGGGTCCATGAGCAGGCCTCCCAGACACCACCGGAACAGCTATGGATAAAACGGGTCATAGCTGAAATGGGTGGCAAGGATTGCATTATTGTCGACGAAACCACCGACCTGGACGAAGCTGCCCGGGGCATAGTCAAGTCGGCATTTGGGTTTCAGGGCCAGAAGTGTTCGGCCTGCTCGCGGGTCATCGTTCTGGAGAGGGTCTACGATGATATGACACAACGAATTAAGGACCTCACTGAGGCTCTCAGCATGGGTCCGGCAGAAGACAACCACCAGGTCACCGCAGTAATCGACAAGAAAGCCTACGACAGCATCTCGAAGTACATAAAGAGCTGCACATCCTGCACTCTGGTGACAGGAGGCAAAGGAGACGACAAGACGGGGTTTTATATTGAACCCACCGTGTTTGCCGACATCGATCCCTGCTCTCCCATGGCCCAGGAGGAGATCTTTGGCCCGGTGCTGGCGGTCATCAAGGCGAAGGACTTCGCCGAGGCTCTGGAGATTGGCAACAACACGGAGTACGGCTTGACGGCTTCGGTCTACAGCAACGACCGCCGGCGCCTCGACTGGGCCAGCCGCGAGTTGCATGTGGGCAACCTCTACCTCAACCGCGCCTGCACGGGAGCGCTGGTTGGGGTGCATCCCTTCGGGGGTTTTAACATGAGCGGCACCAACAGCAAAGCTGGTGGACCCGACTACCTGCCGCTTTTTGTTCAGGCTAAGACCATTACCGAAAAACTCTAATGCCAAAGCAAGGTGGCACCCGCGCTTCGCCCATCCGCGAAGCAGGGGTGCCACCTTTGCTGCGTCTATCTGCTCCGCTCGTAGACTACCTGTCCGTCGATCATGGTCAGGTCTACTCTGACGTTGCGCAGAGCTTCCGGCTCTATGTCGTTGAGATCGGCGTCCAGCACCGCCAGGTCCGCCAGCTTGCCTGGCTCAAGGCTTCCCTTGATCTTATCCTCGCCACTGAGATAGGCACTGTTAATAGTCATCATGCGCAGGGCCTCAGCCACGGTAACCGCTTCCATCCGGCCCAGCTGGTGCCCTAACATTCCTTTCCGGGTCACAGCACTGTACATGCCCCAGAAGGGGTTGTGGTGCGCCGAGGGCATGTCTGTGCTCATGGCCACCCGGACGCCAGCATTCATGTAGCTGCGCAGCGGCATAAAGCTTTCCTGATGCTCCCGGTGGAGCAAGTCGTTGTAGCCATCTGCCTCCCCGTAGATAAAGGCCGGTTGCAGCGCCGCGATTATGGCGGCGTCGTTCATTTTGCGCAAAGTGGTGGGGTTAGCGTAGTAACCGTGAATAATCTGGTGCCGCCTGCGCACCGGGTTATCCATGTATGCTCGAAAGATTGCGTCAACCGCCAAATCCTGAGCCACGTCGCCAACTACATGAATGCCTACGCTCCAGCCGTTGTCATGGGCTTGCTTCACCCAATCGTCCAAATGATCCAGCGAAAGACGTATGGGCAGATCAGCCACATGGCGCGGAGTCGCTTCGTCAACGTAGGGGAAGGACTTGTAGGCCGTGCGCGATGTCAGGCCGCCGTCAATGGCCATCTTCAGAGCACCCAGCGACAGCCACTCATCACCAAAGCCCGTGTAGAAGCCCATCTCTTCAATCAGCCGCTCCATGTGCTCCATTTCCTGCGCCAGAGCAAACCCGTGCCAGTTGGGCATCAGGTTTACCCGCATCAGCAGTTTGCCCTGATCCCGCAGTTTCTGGTAGGTGCGGCACAGAGCGGGGCTGACGCCGGGCTCCACAATTCCGGTGATGCCATAGGTCACGTATTCTGCCAAAGCACGCTTGATTGACTCTTCCGCGCCGCTATCACCGAAGGACGAAGCTCCGAAGGGCCCGGGCATGGCCTTGCGCACCAGCATCTTGGCTCCCCGGTGCAAAATACCGTTTGGCTCACCGGTGGCAGGGTCGCGTTCGATTACTCCGTCCGGTGGGTCTGGCGTGTCCCGGGTGATTCCCGCCAGCTCCAGTGCCCGGGAGTTAGCCGTACACGCCGAAAAAATTCGCTCCAGCACCACCGGCACGGTTGGCGTCGCCTCATCCAGATCCCAACGGTTGGGCATTCGTCTTTCGGTGAACTGGCTCTCTATCCAGCCGCCGCCCTGGAGCCAGTCATCGGGAGTCAGTCCGTTAGCCTTTTCGCGTACGGCGCGTTTCAGCTCGTCTATGCTGCGCAAGCCAAAGGTGACGACTCCTTCCAGGAAGCGTCCCGCCTCCCAGGCGTGGTTGTGGGAGTCGATAATGCCGGGTATTAGCGAGGCACCCCGCAGGTTGGCCACTCTGGTGTTACTTTTGCGCAGAGTAAGCACGTCCTCAGTGGGCCCTACCGCCAAAATGCGGTTGCCGCTAATGGCAATGGCCTCAGTAATTGTGTTTCTGCGATCCACCGTGTGAACCGATCCACCGTAGAAAATGTACTCAGGGTACAGGTCCATCTTGTGTAGCACCCTTATTCCTCCCATCATCTCACTGCTACTGTATACATACTCCACTCTTACAGACTCTTCCTGCCTGACTTGCGGCAGTCCTTGCTCCGGGGCAACAATCGGGCATATTATATAGGGGATAGACAAATGCAAAAAAGGGGGAACACACATGGTCACTTTGGCCGATGTGAAAAGTGCACAGCAGCGACTTACCGGGATTACCCACTATACGCCATTACTCTATTCAAAAACCTTGAGTGAGATGACGGGAAACGAAATCTATCTTAAGTGCGAGAACATGCAAAAAACCGGATCTTTTAAGATCCGGGGTGCATACAATGCCGTATCCACGCTGAGTGAAGAAGAAAAGGCCAGGGGTGTAGTTACCGGGTCGTCGGGAAACCACGGCCAGGCCATGGTCTATGCCGCCAGCAAACTGGGAGTGCGTTCTGTAGTAGTCATGCCCGAGGATGCCAGTAAGGCCAAGATTGCTGC
>DDWC01000252.1 GCA_002345475.1 Firmicutes bacterium UBA2296 | reverse complement strand
CGTACTTCAACTGACAGGCTTACGACGGTGCAAGTCTGCAATTTACGCTGCTGCTATCATGATGCCGATGCTTACACACGCAGGTTCTTGATGTCCGGAATCGGCCTTGTGGGCTGCCTCTGGTGCAGAACGCATGTTCGCAACGCTGATATCTGCCCCCGGTTAATGCAGCATTCAGTTGTTTGCGATGGTGATCAGGTTGCTTTCATCCCAGGTTACCTTGAAGCCAAGGTGTTCACTGACAAAGCGCAACGGCACCATGGTGCGGCCAGGCGCGAGTTCGGGGGCCAGGAGCATGCCGCTGGCGCCATAAATGGGTGTTGGCACACCATTGATCATCGCGTTCGTGGAGCCGATGGTAAGTTCGACCACCTTGTCTCGGTAGACCAGGAAGGCAGTCCGGCTCTCCTCGCTCCAGAAAAGGTTTACGCCAAAAGCTTCGAGCATACGCACAGGCATGAAGGTGTCGTTGCCCTTGTAGTAGCTGGCCACCATATCATGGCTCTTGCCGGCAACAGCAAAGCCTGGCACACCTACTGTGGTTTCAAGGTGCTGTTGGTTGGGTTGTACTACCACAAAGCGGCTGAAGTAGCTGACCCAGAAGGTTGCACTTTGCAGCGTGTAGCGTGTCCGCTCCACGCCCTGCTCGTCCAGGTAGGGTGTTTCCTCAATGTTATGGTTGACAGCGTAGATCATTTCCTTTTTGCCGTCGCTGTGAATGCTATAGATCATGAGCTCGTTCAGGAAGGCTTTGCGCATCAACTCGTCCTCTGACAGCTCAATCCCCATGTTAATGGCTACCCACGTGGGTCCGGTCATATCCGTGCATATGCTTAATGCAGCGCTAACCGGTTCGGTGCCTACGGGGAGCAGATCAGCAATTGCTTCAACCTGTTGCTCTACCATAGATATGACGAGGGGTTTTCCCTGCGTTGAGGCCGCAGCAATAGCATCCGGCTGCACCGATACGGTTCCGTGAAAAGAAGTTATCGTAATGGTCATGCCGTTAGCTGCGCCTAATACTGATTCGGGAACAATAATTGCCAGAGGGGGGGTGTCACCCTGAACATCCGGAGAGCCTATCAAAAGGTTAAGAAAATCAGCGCCGCTGGCCAACGCATCCCCAATTATGGGACCTATGTCAACGCCAAGAGCTAACGCTTCCAGCAAATCGCTCTCGAAAGAACTGCTGTCTACAAGCAGTGCGGCCAGGCTCGCTATTGCTTCCGCGGTTGACTGAGCGACCGCAATAGCGTCGGCTGGTGACAAGCCCATCGCCAAAGCTTCTAATAACGCATCGTGAAACACACTATCGCTAGTTGCAGACGTGAGTACCGAGCTAATATCTTCACCCGAAGCCAGAGCCTCCAGGAGCGCCAGGGATTCGTTCTGTGATGTATTCTGGCTTGCATCCATGATAGATTGTTGCATATCGCCAGCCATGTCCGCGTGCAATACCAGGGCCTGGGGCGAGAGGGTAAGTATCACATTGCATGTAGCAAGGTCAAAAGAGCTGTCCCAGGCATAGAGATCTGGTTGCAGGGGGGCCAGGACCAGAGAAGCAGGCATCATGGTGTCTTGAAATGTAGGGCCCACAGATCCTGCCGCGGAAAGAGCTATTATCAGCGGCGCTATGCCGGATGATCCGTCTAACACCGTTGGCCCTGTGCCGGTGACGGGCGAGCTGGGTGGTAACCAGAGCGATGCCGGTGGTGGCGGCGGCGGTGGCGGCGGTGGTGCCACTGGCCATGTCACTGGCGTTGGTGGCGGTGGTGGTGGCGGTGGTGGCGGCGGCGATAAAATCCTTAACGAAGCGTGAAGTGTCAGGTCATTGTAGTTCGACCCGCCATCTATAACTGCAACAATAGAAAAAGTTCCCACCGACCAAGTGATTGGCAAGCCGAGCAGGTTAAGACTGACCCCAGGAGGCAACACCACTCTTGATCTTATTATGCTTTCAGCTGAACCCTGTTCATGATAGTTCACGGTAAGATTCCCAAAGGTGATACCTGTGATGTTGGCCTTTTCAATAGTCAGGGTTGCGTTCAGCGTAAGGTCGTTGTAATTCGCCCCACCGCTGATGCTGGCCACAGCGTCATAGATACCGGCGTTGATACCAGTGTTGTTGGTGTAGCTGACGCTGGTACCATCGGGGAGGTTACCGCTTATGGATATGCTCCTGGCGGTACCATCGTAAGTAAAGGTCGCATCAGTGAAGGATACTCCGGTTATGTCATCCTTGACCGGGTCGTCGTTCACATCAATAAATATGCCCGTTTGGCCTGTGCTATTAAAGGTCAGGTCGGCATCAACACCTGATTCGTTCCTTATGGTTGCTCCGTTAGCATTTAACGAGTCAAGGAAGACTCCATTGGGAGCAGCGTCGTCACATTCAATGGTGTAGCGGAAAAGCAGAGAGTCACTTTCTGAACCGCTAACATAATAAGCATACTTAGCGTTCCCGCCAAAATCGAGGTGGATACGGGGAATCCCACCCGCTGTGTCGACGGTTACACTCTCCGAGAACGTTACCGCAAAGTCCAGGTGTTGTCCCGCAGCATAGGTGCCAGCAGGCGCGTCCACAGAAATGACCACAGGCGGGCTGATCCCCTCAGTGGTGAAGCTAAGTACATCGCCGTAGCTCGTTCCGGCAGAGTTGGTGGCATAGGAGCGAAAGAAGTAAGTAGTGTCGGGCGCGAGTGAACCGATGGTTTGACTGAAGACGCCGGTACCGGCACCTATCGTCTGCTCGAAGACTTCGTTGCCACCTATGATCAGATCATCATAGCTGTCTGAAGCTGAGTAAACCACGGCTCGCGCGGTTACCCCTGGGAAGCTGACTTGTGAAGTTGTGTAAACCACACCTCGCGCGGTTACCTCTGCGAAATTGTCTGCCGTCACTTCACCGCCCAGTGTTGCTGACGTGGTGCTTATGCTGGTGGCGGCTGCAGTGTTTACCGACGGCGGTGCAATAACCATCACGACCTTGGTAGCTTCAAAAGTGCTGATGAAGAAGTCTATAGTGCGCTCCCCTACTTCCCCTGCGGTGCTGAAGGTAACGCTTCTAAGTGCTGCCTCGTACTCTGAAGCAGGTCCGCTGTTATTGAGAGTCAGTATTCCGGTTTGTACGTCGAAATGACCTGCAATGCCATTTGTGCCACTGGCAAAGCTGAGCGAGTCGCCTGGGCCCTGGTAATCCCTTATGGCCACGGTAGCCCCATCAATGTCGGCAGCAAACCCTGTAAGTGTGAGGTCGTGGTCAACGGTGACGGGATCACCATTCTTTACGTGTACGGATATACCGGCAGACGCATTCAGTTCACAGCTGCATGCTAATACTGTGTAATCCAGCTGCTCGGCTTTTGCCAGGAAAGGATTAATGCCAGTCCCAAAGGAAGCCCTAATCAGGCTTAGGGCTATTGCAGTGGTTGCGACACGTTTCAGGAAAGGTTTCATTGTCATCGCTATAATCACTCCTGCATGGCAAATAAGGGAAAAGTTTCACTATCCAATTATAATTTAAATATTACGCAAAAGACAGGTCACTTTCACGAAGAGATAGGATATGCCATTGTTTGACCGAGGTCTTTGCTGAATACCCACTGATGTACAGACAACGCGTTTTTTAGGGGAACCACCGCGATACTTGTGTCGGAAGCGGCCTCTACTGTAGAGCCGTCACAAAAGAACCCAGGGCGCAGTTCCATCTGCTCAATTGAGCAGTCACCCTGAATGCTGCTTCGTTACCTATGTCCTGACACATACCGACTCAGAACCAGTAGAGAGGCACGATCAAAGAAGCAGCATCTCTCCGGCAAAGAACAGGTCCTGCTTTCTCGTTATCATACATTCTGGCTAATCTACTCGCCCTCATAGAAACCTAGCGATTACATCTGTTGCCTGGCCAAAATCCTAAGCAACAGCAAAGCCACTCCTACGAAACTCAGGATCGAGTTCTTTCTAGGCTCTATGGCAAAAAATAGAGCCACCTACTGATAAAACCATCCTATCTTTGGGTGGCATCTGCTCCGTGGTTGCGAAATCTGTTAATCGCTTTTTCCCATCTGCAGCTGTCATTCTTAACTGCTGACCTTTTGTCAACAGTTAGGAACCTTCTTCTTTCGGTCGTGGTCTTAACTTGCTCCAATAAAGAGTCGCACCGCGCGGCGTAGGCTGGTCAGTTAAAAAACCAACAACATCGACAATCGAAAAACCACTCCTGCATATCTTCATCCCAAGTGGTACGGATAAACGTAGCGCTTCAGCGATGCCGAGACAAAAGGGGGACAAAAGACCTGCAACCCAAGCAGGATAGCTTCGACCCTTACACGAATTCTCTCTAGCAATGGCTGAGACCAAAGATATGGAGGCGAAAACATGCAGACCATCCGAGTCAGCAATGATAAGTCCAGGCTACACTACGAGTTTTCCGCGGAAACAGCGCCCGCGGCTACGGCGAACCCCGGCGATACCATTATCTATGAGTGTGTAGACGCCTACTGCAACCAAATCAGGGACGAGCACACCCTCTTCTCTACAGTTGACCGAAAACTAGGCAATCCTGCCACCGGGCCCGTCTATGTTACCGGAGCCGAGGTCGGCGATGTGCTTAAGGTGAGCATTCAGAAGATTGTCCCTGCTGCTACCGCTGTGATGACAGCCAGGCCCGGCACTGGCCTTTATGGCGAGCTTATATCAGAATATCGGAGCAAGATCATTCCCATTCGTGACAATAAGGCATACTTCACCGAAGATATCGTTATTGAGCTGAAACCCATGATCGGTGTAATCGGTACAGCTCCCAAAAGCCCTATCCCCAGCACCTGGCCCGGTGAGCATGGTGGCAACCTGGACTGTAAAGATCTGACCTCTGGCTCCTTCATTTACCTGCCCGTCAATGTAAAAGGCGCCCTGCTCTCCATGGGCGACCTCCACGGCGTGCAAGGCGACGGCGAAACAGTTATCTGCGCACTGGAGATGGATGGCGAGATAACCGTTACCGTAGAGGTTCTCAAACAGAGAACCGATATCCCCACCCCCTTTATCCTCACCCCTACACACTATCTTACCCTGGCGGCCGCAAAAACCTTAGACGAGGCAGGTAAAGCCGCAGCCTTTAAGATGCACGAGTTTTTGCTAAGTCACACTAACCTCAGCATTCAGGAAATTGCCATGCTGCTTTCCCTCCAGGGCAACCTCCGCATTACTCAGGTTGTAAACCCCCTTGTGGGCTGCTGCATGGACTTCCCGCGCGGTCTTATAAATGAAAAGGTAAGCCTGTAATGGTGAGACGAGGCGCTATCTGGCGGCCCCCGAGGACAAGGGGAGCGGGACTTCTTGTGGCATAAGACGCATATGGCACAGCCAAAAAAGAAGGGCTGCTTTTCTGTTCCAGCTGCGACTCTTCCGCACCACCGTCACGCCATCCTATAAAAGTTGCGGCCCTCGCAACAGAGAAGCCTTCACCTCTGCCGTCCCCACTTCCGTAGCCAGAAACCAGGAACCAGCAACTAAGAACGGCCCAAAGAAAACAGGACCATGCAGGGGGTGAATCTGCATAGTCCTGTTTTAGGTTACAGGATTGATGGTGGCGGGGGAGTCTACACAGTCGTCCGTAGGCATGCCAGCCCGAGCTGGCGAGTCACTCGAAAATTCTGGCGTACTTTTCATATATGAACACACGACCCCGCTTCCGCTCACCCAGTAAGGCAAGTATTCCGAGCTCGACCATGCGGTCTATCACCCGGCCTGCAGTAGTATACGCCACCCCTAACAATGTAGCAGCTTCATCGATGGTGATAGTAGGCTTATCAAAGAGCGCCTCATGCAGTGTTAAGGCCTGCTGAGCGGATCTACTCATGGCGCGCAATGTTGTCGAATCGGCTTCCTTTAGGGCCTGGACACGTCGGGCAAGCTGCACTGCCTCAGAGCAGGAGTCTACCATACCCTGAAGAAAGAACCGAATCCATGACTCATAGTCACCACGCTCCTGGATATCAGCCAAGCGTGCATAATACGCCGAACGATTCTTGAGGAAGAATCCCGACAAGTAGAGTGTTGGCTTGTGTAGCATACCTTCGTGCGCAAAATAGAAGGTGATCAACAACCTGCCGGTCCTCCCGTTTCCATCGAGAAACGGATGTATCATTTCGAACTGAGCGTGTATCAGAGCCGCCTTGACGACTGGGTGGAGTCTATCTTCTGCGTATATGAATTTCTCAAGGTCATCTAACAGTGGCCGCATGTGTTCTACTGAAGGGGGAACGTAATAGGCGGCTTCAATAGATGCACCACCAATCCAGTTTTGAGAGCGCCGAAACTCCCCCGGATCCTTGTGCTGGCCCCGCACGTCTTGCATCAGAATTGCATGTATTTCTCGTATGAGACGCAAAGAAAGTGGCAGCTCCTGGAGCCGCTCAAAACCGTACCTAATAGCGCGAATGCAATTCTCTATTTCCTGGACATCATCGGGGCCATCTTCAAACCCTGCTTCTTTTCTGATCAGGTCTGCAAAAGTAGCCCGGGTTCCCTCTATCTGTGAAGACCAAGCAGCCTCCTTTCGGGCATACATGTAGACGAAATAGTTGGGTGAAATAAGGGAATCCGTTATCTCATCTAGCCTTCCCAGTTGTCTGCCAGCTTCCGATAAAAGATAAATCATATCTTCATCAAAACTAATTCCACCAACTGGAGGCATTGTTTTAGGCACAAAACACTTGTAGGCCGTTACCCCAGTCCCACATAAAACATGGTTACCCGCTCTATTAGACATGTTTTCACCTCTCAACTGCGTCTTATTATCATTTTATGCTTGTTTTGATAATAATCAAGTGGCTACTTTTCAAATATGCTTCATTTTGATAATAAGTTCCGAGCTTGTTATCAGTATCTTGGCAAAGTTGGCTGCCAGGTACTTCAGGTCAGTTGACACAAAAACTAGCCAAGGATACAATTAATACAAACATGTGTTTGTAGGAGAGGTTGCAGTGTTAGATAAGGCGCATGCAACATGAGCTTCCCAAGCTTTAGGACAAGCTCAAGGCTCTTTAGCTTAAGCTGCGGCTAATCAAACACTTCGAACCGACCATCGAATAGGCTATGCGAGAGAGTCAAGAACTAACTAACGAAGCACAAAATGCACCGTAGACTCATCTCATTATCATATTTGCCTCCCCCGTGGGACATGTGCCGCGGCTCAGAACTGACAACAAACAACGAACAACAACACACATAGGGGACCCCGTCCGGACTGGACAGGGTCCCCTATGTGTAATTTTGGCTAATCTACTATGAAATGATACAATGCACACCCCTGCG
>DDWC01000188.1 GCA_002345475.1 Firmicutes bacterium UBA2296 | reverse complement strand
CACATACAATTTGCTTGTATCCATGTCGTAGTTGTGCTCCGCATTGGCCACAGCCGAGTTGAGAACCTTCAGAATAACCTCAGACGCCACCTTAGGTGTGAAACGCAGAATGTTAACGGCTTCGTCTACATTCTTGCCACGGATGAGGTCTATGACAACTCGCGCTTTGCGAGGTGCGATGCGAATACTCTTTGCAATCGCCTTTGCTTCCATGTCTTTACCCCTCCTACCTAAGTGATGTTGAACGTTCGGAACCACTGTGACCGCGGAAGGTACGAGTGGGCGCGAATTCTCCAAGCTTGTGTCCTACCATATCCTCAGTTACATACACGGGGACGTGTTTTCTGCCGTCGTATACGGCAATGGTATGACCAACCATATCGGGGAAAATGGTCGAGGAACGAGACCAGGTCTTGAGGACCTTCTTCTCTCCCTTTTCATTCATCTTCTGAATTCTGCTCAGAAGCCTCTCTTGCACGAACGGGCCTTTCTTTAGAGAACGAGACACTCTTTAGCCTCCCTTCCTAAGACGCTACTTCGAGTAGCGGCGTCTTACAATGTATTTGTCGCTGGCTTTCTTCTTGCGGGTCCTGTGACCCAGAGTCGGCACACCCCAGGGAGTGAGCGGGCTCTTGCGGCCGATTGGGGCGCGGCCCTCACCACCACCGTGCGGATGGTCAACAGGGTTCATTACCACACCACGAACGGTTGGGCGCTTGCCCATCCAGCGTGAACGTCCAGCTTTACCTATAGTGACATTCTCGTGCTCAATGTTACCAACCTGGCCAATGGTAGCCTTGCAGATAACATGAACGCGACGGACCTCACCGGATGGTAGCCTGATAAGAGCGAAATCGCCTTCTTTAGCCATCAGCTGAGCGGAAGCACCGGCTGAACGGACCATCTGGGCGCCCTTACCGGGCTTGAGCTCGATGTTATGAAGCACGGTACCAACGGGAATGCTCTGCAAAGGCAACGCATTACCCACGACGATATCTGCTTCCGGGCCTGACATAACTGTCGTTCCCACCTTAAGACCGTTGGGTGCTACGATGTAGCGTTTCTCTCCGTCGGCATAGTTCAGCAAAGCAATGTGAGCTGATCTGTTGGGATCGTACTCTATAGTTGCTACCTTGGCAGGGATACCGTCCTTATCGCGTTTGAAGTCGATAATTCTGTAACGGCGCTTATGGCCTCCACCCCGATGACGGACAGTAATACGGCCCTGGTTGTTGCGCCCCGCCTGTTTGCTAAGCGGAGCCAGCAAAGAACGCTCCGGTTCTGTGCTGGTGATCTCTTCAAAACTCTCAACCGTCATAAAACGACGTGACGGAGAAGTAGGTTTGAACTTCTTCATAGCCATTGTTTCGTCCCTCCTTCGTCAGGAAACTAGTGTCTCAGTGCAGTCGTCCCTTGTGGGACGAGAATCATTTCTTAGAGCGAATCGAAAATCGGGATCGACTTGCTGGTGGGCGTAAGTTTCACAATGGCCTTTTTCCAGTCGGACTTATAGCCGGAATGGAATCCGTACCTGGTGAACTTGCCCGAAACACGCATGGTATTAACCGATTCGACCTCAACCTTGAAAAGGGTTTCCACGGCATGACGGATTTCCGTCTTGTTCGCTTTAAGGTCTACGGCAAAAACGTACTTGCGTTGCTCCTGCAATTCGGTGGTGCGCTCACTGATGATCGGACGCTTAATGATATCCCTTGGATCACGCATTAGGCTAGCACCTCCTGAACCTTCTCCACGGCACTCCTGGTCATAATCAGCTTGTCGGCGTTAAGAATGTCGTACACATTAATACCAAAAGCATCTTCTACCAGAATCCCCGGGATATTGCGGCTTGATTTTTCAACAATTTCGTTACGCTCCTTGAGTACGATCATGGCCTTGCCTGGCACATTAATGTTAGCCAGCATTTCCATCATGCGCTTTGTCTTGGGAGCTTCAAGCTCGAGGCTATCGAGAATGATGACCTCTCCTGCCTGCACTTTTGCGCTCAATGCAGACTTCAGAGCCAGACGGCGCACCTTGCGCGGCAATCCCAACTTATATTGGCGCGGAGTGGGACCAAAAGTGATGCCACCGCCAACCCAGATAGGCGAACGACGGCTGCCGTGGCGAGCTCTGCCTGTGCCCTTCTGCTTCCAGGGCTTCCTTCCACCGCCTCTGACTTCAGAGCGGGTCTTGGTGCTGTGCGTACCCAGTCGCTGGGCTGCCAGCTGCCTTGTGACTGCAAGGTGCAAAACATGGGTGTTGGGAGTAATGCCAAAGATCTCAGCTGCCAACTCCATCTGTCCCACCACTTTGCCTTGCACGTTATGTACATCAATAGTAGGCATTGCGAATTATCCTCCTTTCAACCTGCCAATGCGCTGCTTAGGCTAGGCTTTTACGCTGTTCTTAATGGTAACGAGCGAACGCCTGGGGCCGGGCACAGCGCCCTTGACCAGAATCAGGTTGCGCTCCGCATCGACCTTAATCACTACAAGGTTCTGCACTGTGCGGCGGGCGCGACCGTATTGACCCGGGAGCTTGCGCCCCTTAAATACCCTGGCGCCGGCGCGTGACTGCAAGCTACCCGGTCCGCGGTGATACTTTGAACCGTGCGTCATTGGGCCGCGTCCAAATCCGTGACGCTCAACGCTGCCAGCAAATCCTTTGCCCTTGGTAATGCCTGTAACATCAACATGCTCGCCTTCAGCGAAGACATCAGCCTTGATCTCCTGCCCTACCACAAACTCTTCGCTGTTCTCAAGACGTAGCTCGCGCAGGAAGCGGGTGGGTTTTAAGTTAGATTTTGCGAAATGTCCGCGCACCGGTTTGTTGACGCGGTGTTCTTTCACCGGCTCGAAACCTACCTGGATTGCCGAGTACCCGTCAGTATCCATACGCTTGACCTGGGTCACAATACAGGGTCCTGCCTGGATGACGGTAACGGGAACTGCTTCACCTGTGGGCAAGAAGACCTGTGTCATGCCAATCTTTCTGCCTAAAATAGCTTTCTTCATCATCTGTACCTCCATACATTGGTTCCCCCGTAGGGAACGTGTACTTGCTGGCGCTAGCGCGCCTGCTCTTGGCTCCTAGTTCTTAGCTCTTGGTGGATCACGGCGAAGTATGCAAAAACCCAATCTTCAGCCGTCCTACCAATGACTAAGAGCTAACAGCTAAGCGCTAAGCGCCTGCGGCGCTTCTTAAAGTTTAATCTCTATATCCACACCAGCAGGCAGGTCGAGGCGCATTAGCGCGTCTACTGTCTTCGGGTTGGGGTCCAAAATGTCAATCAGACGCTTATGAGTGCGCATTTCGAACTGCTCACGGATGTCTTTCTCTACGTGAGGTGCGCGCAATATAGTGAAAAGATTGCGCTCTGTAGGTAGCGGGATCGGTCCCGAAACCTCTGCGCCGGTACGACGCGCGGTCTCCACGATTTTCTCCGCGGATTGATCCAATATTCTGTGGTCAAAAGCTTTCAAACGGATACGAATCTTCTGTTGTGCCATGTCTATCCCTCCCATCGCCTATTTTTAAAACAGACTTGCTCCGCCGGAATTACCCCCACGCATGGCAGTGGAGCAACCTCCGGTTTCCACGCAGTGCGTATAAAACGCGGGCAGGCGCTGCGGCCAATCGGCCGCAGCACCGTCTCCGTTGTTGGTACGTCAGTGCTAGTCGCTAGTCGTTAGTCGTTATTCGTTAGACTCTAGACTTTAGGCTCCAGCCGCCAGCTTCCAGTTGCAAGGCCCCAGGCTTCAGGCCCTAGGCGCTTGTCCCTAGTCGCTAAGAGCCAATAGCTAAGAACTGACAACTAAGAACTAATGGCTAAGCGCTAATGACTATTCGATGATCTCCGTTACAACGCCGGCGCCTACTGTGCGGCCGCCTTCGCGGATAGCGAAGCGTACGCCGGGCTCCATGGCGATGGTGGTGATCAGTTCTACGCTCATGGTGATGTTGTCCCCGGGCATAACCATCTCTACTCCTTCGGGAAGGTGAAGAACGCCGGTTACGTCGGTGGTGCGGAAGTAGAACTGAGGACGGTAACCGGTTTGGAACGGTTTGTGACGTCCGCCTTCTTCNNACTGAGGACGATAGCCGTTGAAGAAGGGCTTATGACGGCCGCCTTCTTCTTGAGACAAGACGTACACCTCACCCTTAAACTTGGTGTGTGGCTTGATGGAACCGGGCTTGGCCAATACCTGGCCGCGCTCTACAGAGTTGCGGTCGATGCCGCGAAGCAACAAACCAACGTTGTCGCCGGCTTCGGCCTGGTCAAGAAGCTTGCGGAACATCTCAACTCCGGTACATACGGTCTTGCGGGGCTTCTCGGTGAAACCAACGATCTCTACCTCGTCGCCTACTCTGATTACACCGCGGTCTACACGACCGGTGGCTACGGTGCCGCGACCGGTGATGGTGAAGACGTCTTCTACAGGCATCTGGAAGGGCTTCTCGGTCTCGCGCTGCGGGGTCGGAACGTACTCGTCCACGGCGTCCATCAGCTTCCACAACTGTCCGCACCACTGACACTCGCGCTTGCCGCAACCGCACTCCAGTGCCTTCAGAGCAGAACCGGCGATGATCGGGGTGTCGTCCCCGGGATATCCGTAAAGGTTCAACAGGTCGCGAACTTCCATCTCAACTAGCTCGAGAAGCTCGGCGTCGTCTACCATGTCCGACTTGTTGAGGAATACTACCATGTGGGGAACGTTTACCTGACGCGCAAGCAATATGTGCTCGCGGGTCTGGGGCATCGNNCGGTGATCATGTTCTTAATGTAGTCAGCATGGCCGGGGCAGTCCACGTGAGCGTAGTGACGCTTCTCTGTCTCGTACTCAACGTGGGCTGTGTTGATGGTAATGCCGCGGGCCTTCTCCTCGGGTGCCTTGTCGATCTGATCATAGGCTACCTTGTCGGCGCCACCGGCGGTCGAGATGACTGTCGTCAATGCCGCGGTCAATGTGGTCTTGCCATGGTCAATGTGACCAATCGTTCCTACGTTTACGTGCGGCTTCGTGCGCTCAAACTTCTTCTTACCCATTATTCTTTGGTACCTCCTATCATTTGCTCAATCTTACCTTTATGCGTGTTTAGCGAGTATTGCTTCACTAACTGACTTGGGGACCTCTTCATAGGCATGGAACTCCATGGCGTAGTTGCCGCGTCCCTGGGTCCGCGACCGGAGGTCTGTGGCATATCCGAACATCTCACCCAGAGGGACAAAAGCCCTGATGATCTGGGCACCGGAACGCTCCTCCATACCTTCGATTCTGCCGCGCCGTGAGTTCAGGTCACCAATTACTTCACCCATGTACTCCTCTGGGACAGTAACTTCAACCTTCATGACCGGTTCGAGAAGCGCAGGAGACGCCTGCTGCATCGCGGCTTTAAAGGCCATGGAACCTGCTATCTTAAATGCCATTTCCGACGAGTCCACATCATGGTAGCTACCGTCATAAATAGTTGCTTTCACGTCCACCACAGGATAACCGGCCAGAATTCCGCTCTGCATAGCTTCACGGATACCGTTATCTACGGGGCCGATGTATTCCTTGGGGACTGCTCCGCCCACTATCTTGTTCTCAAAGGAATACCCGGTCCCTGGCGGCTGCGGCTCGAACTCTATCCACACGTGCCCATATTGGCCTCGTCCGCCGCTTTGACGTACGAACCGACCTTCGGACTTGACCGCTTTGCGGAACGCTTCGCGGTAGGCCACTTGCGGTTTGCCAACCTTACAACCCACTTTGAACTCGCGCTGCAGCCTGTCCACAATTATGTCCAGATGCAACTCACCCATGCCCTCAATAATAGTCTGGGCTGTCTCGGAGTCGGTGTGAGTCTTGAACGTCGGATCTTCCTCTGCCAGGCGCATCAGAGCGAGAGACAACTTGTCCTGATCCTGCTTGGTATTGGGCTCAATAGCCTGGGCGATTACCGGTGTGGGGAACACCATTGACTCCAGAATGATCGGATTTTGCTCGTCACAGAGCGTGTCGCCGGTGGTTGTGTCCTTGAGACCTACTACGGCTGCAATATCGCCGGTGAACACATCAGCGATCTCCTCGCGATGATTGGCATGCATCCGCAGTACTCGTCCGATTCGCTCGCGGCGGCCCTTTGTCGAGTTATATACGTAACTTCCGGCTACCAGTTTGCCTGAGTAGACGCGGAAATAGGCCAGCTTACCCACATAGGGATCGGTTACGATCTTGAAAGCCAGAGCGCTAAAGGGCGCTTCGTCAGTGGGCGGCCTGGTGTCTGTCTCCTCTGTCTTCGGTACTATGCCAGTCACGTCGGCCACA
>DDWC01000042.1:26571-29556 GCA_002345475.1 Firmicutes bacterium UBA2296 | reverse complement strand
AACTCGGATCATCTGCTGGCCATTGAAGAAATCCCGGGTAGCATGGTAGTTGTGGGCGGTGGTGTCATCGGCATGGAATTTGCCAGCATCTTCGCAGCCTTCGGCACCGAGATCACGGTGGTAGAATATTTGCCCCGCGTGCTCTCCATGGTAGACAAGGACCTGGTCGTTCGACTCACCGCCTCGCTGCGCAAGAACGGTATCAAGTTTGCCACCGATATGCGGGTGCAGGAAATCGTCCAGGATGACGATGGATTACTCAAAATAGTCGCCGAGGGCAAGAAGGGGCAGGAAACCTTCTCAGCCGAAAAAGTCCTTATGGCCACAGGTCGTAACATTAACGTGGAAGGACTGAACCTTGAGGCCGTGGGAGTTTCTTACGATCGCAAGGGTATAAAGGTGGATGACAAGTTTGCCACCAGTGTCAAAGGCATCTATGCCATCGGAGACGTCATCGGCGGCTATATGCTGGCCCATGTGGCATCTGACGAAGGCAAGGCATGTGTAGAGAACATCCTGGGCCTCGAGGGACATATCAATTACGATGCTGTGCCCTCAGTGGTGTTTACGTCACCGGAGGTGGCCACCGTGGGACTCAATGAAGACGAGGCCACGGAACAGGGCATCGAATACAGCGTGGGTCGCTTTATGATGGGTGCCAATTCCAAAGCCGTGACCATGGGCGAAGAACTGGGCATGGTTAAGGTTATTGCCAGAGAACCCGGCAAAGAAATCATCGGTGTGCACGTACTTGGCGCCCACGCCAGCACCCTCATCCACGAAGGCGCCCTGGCGGTGGAACACAAAATGACCGTGGGCGACATCGCTCGCACCATACACGCGCACCCCACAATATCCGAAGCATTCCTGGAGGCGGCGCTGGCTGTAGAGAACCGCGCCATCCACGCCGCTCCGCCGCGGACGAGATAGTAATAGCCAGTAGCCGCCAGGTACCAGCCCTAGGCTCCGGTCAGTCATTTGCGTGTCAAGGAAAAGCTTTCGGCTGAAAGTTGAATGTGGAATGCGGAAAAGTGAACCCCTACACGGACACCCCTGCTTTCATCCCAGCACTCTCGTCTACTGTAGGGGCGTCAGCATGCTGCGCCCACGTGTTCCGCCTCGTTCCCCTCGCATTTGTAGCGGCGAGACACCTCTGCCGGTCAATGGACAGCAACAAGAAGAAAACATCGTGTTCGACACGATCCGGATGATTATATTCTCACAAAATGCGAAGAGCGCCCGAAAGGGCGCTTTTTCTGTAACTGCAATCTGTTCCAGGACCTGATTAACGGATAACGCTGATAAATCGGATAAGCTGGATAGCCGATTGCTGACCTTTTGCTGAACCATTGTTGAACTATTGTTGAACCATCGCTAAACTACTCTCTGCCATCGTGGAACCAGCATCTGAGTGTCTCGGCGTAAGCCGAGTGGAGCAACCCGGCCTTAAACGCCAACGCGTTTCAGGCCGCCAAACATACCCTCTCCGATCACTCGATCCGTGGCAATCATATACCCGGCCAGTGTCATCCGTGTAACCGTCCTTCCGCTCTTCAGCTAGCCTGCCTCCAAGGTGCCACCAAGCGCTAAGCGCAAATCACCCGGTTTACTGTGGTGACAGTGGCCCGGCAGTGGTATCAGTGGTGCCGTATCCCCACGTCCCAATCAGAAACCATCAGCTTCATCAGCGTTCCAATCAGGCTATCGCATCCATGTCTTGCTGGTACCTGGTAGCTTCCAATCTATTTGTCGCGCATTCGGTGTTCCGCGACTATGGCACGAATTGCCTCCAGGGCATAGGCCACATCCAGATCGTCTATGTCAATGTGGCAAATCATGCGGCAGCGGTAATCGGCGATTACTTTGACCTTAATATTGTAATCCAGCAGCTTCGCCGCCAGAACCTCGGCCCTAAGGCCAAGGGCCTCAAGCTCAAGCCTTACCGTGTTGCTATCGACTATGGACAGGTCCACCAGTGAAGCATCTATTTCGGACAGCCCCTCGGCCAGCCTCTTGGCCCGCCTGTGGTCTTGGCCTAACCGCCCGCGCATATCCCGCAGCGCCACTATCCCGGCCGCGGCCATATGGCCGGCCTGGCGCATGCCGCCGCCTAAGCGCTGGCGTATCCACCTGGCCCTATCAATGAACTCGCTGCTGCCAAGAAGTATAGCTCCCACCGGTGCCGCCAAGCCTTTGCACAAACAGAACATCATGGCGTCCACCGGAGCCACCAGATCCTTAAGGTCTACTCCTAGCGCTTCGGCAGCGTGAAAAATGCGGGCTCCGTCCAGGTAAACCTTCATCCCGTGGCGGTGGGCCACTTCGGCCGCCGCCGCTGTATAGTCCGGAGTCAGCACCAGGCCACGGTTCAGGTCGTGGGTGTTCTCCAGGCACAAAACGCGACTCACAGGGTACTGCACTCCCGGCTTGCGCACTGCCTGTTCAATGTCCTCAAGCTTGAACTCGCCGCGGTAGCCTGGCAAGGCTCTGACTTGCACCTGCGACAGCGCGGCCAGTCCTCCGGCCTCAAGGTTGTATATATGGCTGTCCTGGCCAACGATAACTTCATCGCCGCGTTCAGTGAGAGTCATAATGGCGATCTGGTTGGCCATCGACCCGGAAATGACAAACAGGGCGGCCTCCTTGCCAAAGAGCTCGGCGCTCATGCGCTCTAGCTCCTGCACGGTGGGGTCTTCCCCCAGTATGTCGTCGCCCACCACGGCGTCAAACATAGCCTGACGCATAGCCGCGGTAGGTTGTGTCACGGTGTCACTACGAAAATCTCGGTATCGCAAAGAGTTTCCCCCCTGATATAGTATCCGAGTTAGCACAGTTGAGCCATTGTTGAACCATTGTTAAACGGTTGTTGAACGATTGATTAACCGCCTCCGCATCCCGTAGCGGCGAGGCCGTGACTCGCGGCCCCCGTCGTACTCTTTACTCACGGATCTTACCTCGGTAAAACTCATAATCCGCGACCCATGG
>DDWC01000042.1:0-26466 GCA_002345475.1 Firmicutes bacterium UBA2296 | reverse complement strand
CTCATAATCCGCGACCCATGGTGTCACCGCTACAAAATTTCCGACGCACACTCCGCAAAGCTACGATATGTCCCCAATATTCTCTGGGGCATCCTTCTCCAACTCCCATTGCGCTGGATTATTGCGAATATACTCTCTTATTTTGCCCAAAGACCACTCATCGCGTATTATGCGATCAAAGAAGTTCGGTTGCCACGCGAACTCCGCACAGCCGGATCTGCGTGTCTCCTTCGTTGCAATCGACTTATAGGCACCGATTAACGCTCCCAAGGCTTTCTCTGATCGGCCTGTACAAGCCAGGATACCATGAATGTGGTTTGGCATTACAATGAACTCGTCCAGTTCAACCCAATCGTAGATGTCTGCCATACGGAGCCAGCACTCATGTGCAATCAGTCCAGCTTTTCGCAGAATGATATTGCCATCCACAACATCGCCAAATAGATGGGCATGTTTGGACGTACAGATAGTTATGTAATACCAACCACCGTCATAGTAGTCCCATGATTGGAGGCGCGTATTCTTTCGGTAATCATGATAAGGCACGAGCATACCTCCATACAATGATCTGTGACCCGCAGCTCTATTCCGCACTTCGTCGTTCCCACGCAACCCGTAGCGGCGAGGCCGTGACTCTGGTACAGCCGCCAGGCGCCAGCCAGTGTTCTCTGTTCCTTAAAGGTGTAGCGGCGAGGCCGTGACTCGCGGCCCCCGTCGTACTCTTAACTGACGGATCTTATCTCGGCAAAACTCCCAATCCGCGACCCATGGTGTCGCCGCTACAAAACATGGCCCAATCCTCCGACAACAAGCGACTAGCAACATTACTTGCCTCGAGGCCGCAGCCGAGGTGAGCACACCGCGCGTGAATCGTGCCAGCGACTCGGGCGCCCAATCGAAATGCCCCTCCCCCGTACAGTGTCAATCATATCTCTTTCACAACTATCCGTGTAACCGTATCTCCAATTCCTATCAGAACCCCATCAGTGTCATCAGCGATTCCATCAGGCTGTCGCAACCCCATCCCAGCCTAACCGCTCCAACGCCTCGCGCAACACACCCAAAATGACTTCCACATCCGCCATATGCAACATACCTAAATGCCCAATACGAAATATCTTGCCTTCCAGCCGCTGCAACCCGCCACCGATAACGACACCCATCTCTTCCATAGAACGCGCCAGATCTTCGTATGCCACGCCCTCCGGCAACATCACAGCCGTAACCGCATTAGACTGTTCCGCCGGGTTTTTCACCAACAACTCCAACCCGAGTTCCTGCACTCCTCTGCGGACCGCATCTGCATTAGACGCATGACGCGCTAAGACGTTCGGCAGACCCTCTTCTTCAAGTAGCCTGAGCGACTCACGCAGACCAAAAAACAAACTGATAGCAGGTGTATATGGCATTTGTCCTACCGCACTGCGGTTCTTAACTGCGGTGAAATTCCAGTACCATTTGGGCATGGTAGCCGTCTTATGCGCCTCCCAGGCCTTCTTGCTTACCGCAATGATGGCCAGGCCGCCGGGTAACATGAGTCCCTTTTGCGATGCCGATACTAAGACGTCAATTCTCAACTCGTCGGTGGGCAGGTCATTTATGGCCAGCGAACTTACAGCATCCACCATAAACATAGCTGGGTGGCCCAGTTCGTCCAGCATGGCCCGAATGGAGGCTAGCTCGGTAGTCACGCATGTAGCCGTTTCATTATGGGTAATCAGGATGGCCTTGTAGGTATGAGCGGTGTCAGGAGCCAGTACCTCGCGAAGTTGCCCAGCCGTTACCGCCTGGCCCCACTCCACGTCGATAGTAGTGACCTCTGCACCAAAGTTCCTCGCTATGACGCCAAAACGGTCCGAGAAAACACCCATGTTAAAGGCTACCACTTTGTCCCCGGGCGACAGTACATTAACCACAGCCGCCTCCAGTCCACCACTGCCGGAGCCCGGGAAGATCAGCACGTCGTTCTTCGTCTGCATAATGCGCTGTAAGCCTTCGATGTTCGCCCTGAGCAGTTCCGCGAACTCACCACCTCGGTGGTTGATGGCTGGGCGATGCATAGTCTGAAGTATTGATTCAGGAATATTCGTTGGACCCGGTATCTGCAAGTATGTACGGTGTTGCATTAGAGGACCTCCTTAGGATAATAATCAAGAAACAGGCCCTCGAGTCTAGGGCCCATGTCTTCTCCACTTTCTGCTTTCCACTTTCTGCTATCAATCGCTCGTCTCGAAGCAAAAAGAACCGTCCCTTTTGCTTCTGTCCCTTTTGTTTTTTGTTTCGTGTTTAGATAACGCCTTTATCTTTTAGCTTCCGGATGTCCCCGTCTGTTAAATCGAGGAGTGATTTCAGTGTCTCTTCTGTGTGTTGCCCAAGTATTGGCGCAGGGTCCCTTACCACCGTATCCGGCGCGCCCGAAAGCTTAATGGGAGACCCCGCCATGCTTATTCTGCCCGCCACCGGGTGAACAGACTCTTCAATCATATGACGCGCCTTAACCTGCGGGTCTGCCAGGACCTTGTCGATGGTGTTAATGGGGCCGCAGGGGATACCCTGGCTCTGTAGTAGGTCCAGCCAATATGTAACCGGATGAATGGCGAACACTGCCGCCAGCTCCGGCTTAAGTAGCGCCCAGTTCTCTGTCCTCAACTTATTGGTTACAAACCTCTCGTCGGAAGCCAGATCAGGCCGTTTCACTATAGTACAGAACTTCTGCCACAGACCGTCATTGCCAATGGCTATGATCAGCTGGCCGTCTGATGCGTTAACCGAGGAGAAAGGGCTAATGGACGGATGCCTGTTGCCAATCCTGCCGGGGATCTCGCCGCTCACCTCGTACCGTGCGATAGCGTTCTCCAGTATGGCGACCTGCGAATCCAGCATAGCCACGTCAACCATCTGACCCAAGCCCGTCTTGTGTCTCTGCTCTACTGCCGCCAAAACGCCAATGGCGCCAAAAAGCGCAGCGTTGATGTCTCCAATAGAAGCCCCCACCCTTGTCGGTTCGCCATCGGGTGACCCGGTAATACTCATTATGCCGCCCATTCCCTGGACCACTACGTCGTAGGCAGGTTTTTGGCTATACGGTCCCGTGTAGCCAAAGCCAGAAATAGCCGCGTAAATTAGCCGCGGGTTTATCGCCGCTAACTCCCCATACCCAAGGCCAAGTCGATCCATTGTGCCAGGTCGAAAGTTCTCCACTAGAATATCGGCTTGTCTTACCATCTGACGCAGAATATCCTTGCCCTCGCTACTCTTGAGGTTAAGGACTACGCTCTGCTTGTTGCGGTTAAGGCTCATAAAATAGGCGCTCTCTTCTCCGACAAAAGGGCCAAAAGACCGCGAGTCATCCCCTACTACCGGGACTTCAATCTTTATAACCTCTGCACCCAAATCTGCCAGCACCATAGTACAGTAAGGACCCGCTAGTACACGGGATAAATCCAGTACTCGCAAGCCACTCAAAGGATAAGATTTCTGCATGCTGCCGCCTCCGTTTCGCCGTGCGCTTCTCAAGCGCACTACTGCATTCTATTGTACCAGAAATACCTGCAAACAGGATTTCCGCCTTATGTGTAGAATTACCACCAGAGCGAAAGGAGTGTTCTGCAATATGCCCCTCAACCCCACCATTTTTCGTGAATACGACATCCGCGGCAACGCCGCGGCAGACTTTGGCGAGGACAACCTCGTCCTACTCTCCCAGGCTTTTATCCGCCATTTCCGGGCCCGGGGACGGCAGAACATGCTGCTGGCACACGACTCCCGCGCAAGTTCGCCCCGCATAGTAGCAACCATCATGCAGGTGGCCGCCGAGCACGGCATGCCCGTCACCTTCATCGGTCAGGTCACCACCCCGGCCTTCTACTTTGCCGCCAAGCATCTCGGGATAGATGCCGGGCTAATGGTCACCGCCAGCCACAATCCGCCCCCGGACAACGGCATGAAGGTCTTGCTGGGGCCATCGACAATCTATGGCGCTGAGATTCAGGAAGTGCGCCAGATCGCCGAGGCCATTGAGGTGGCGAGTGCAACAGAGAGTGCTGTCTCCTGCGTCCATGCTTCTGTCCGGGACATTATCCCGGATTACATCAGTGTTCTCATGGAGAAAATAACCTTAGGGCCCCGGAAACTCAAGGTCGTGGTGGACTGTGGCAACGGCACCGCCGGGCCTATCACCCAGCTTTTCCTCGACTCCCTGGGTATCGACTACGTACCCCTGTTCTTCGAGCCCGACCCCAGCTTTCCTAATCATGAGCCTGACCCCACCAAGAGCAAGAACCTGGTCCACCTGCAGGAGGCCGTGCTCAGTCATGGAGCCGACCTGGGCATTGGCTTTGACGGCGACGGCGACCGCATCGGCGTCGTTGACGAACAGGGCGGCATTGTCTGGGGAGACCGCCTCATGGTCCTTTTCTGGCGCGAGATACTGCCCAAATACCCCGGCACCACCTGCCTGGTAGAAGTGAAGTGCTCGCAAGCGCTGGTAGACGAAATCGTCCGCCTCGGCGGTGTGCCGGAATTCTGCCGCACCGGGCATTCGCTGATCAAGGCCCGTATGCGCGAGATTGATGCCGTGTTCACCGGCGAGATGTCTGGGCACATCTTCTTTGCCGACGAATACTACGGTTTTGACGATGCTCTCTATGCTGCGGGTCGCCTTCTGCGCCTGCTTTCCAACAAGAAGGAGCCCCTCTCAGAGCTCCTGTCCAGCCTTAACCAATATGTGTCCACCGCTGAAGTGCGCATCCCCTGTGCCGACGACATCAAGTTCAACGTTGTGGAAAAGCTCACAGAGCGGCTGTCCTCGCTTTATGAAGCAATCACCATCGACGGTGTCAGGGTTGTCTTCCCCCATGGCTGGGGCCTGTTCCGCTGTTCGAACACGCAGCCAGTCATCGTCACCCGCTGCGAAGCCGACACAGAACTCCGACTGCAGGAATACATGGCCATCCTCGACAAGGCCCTCGCCGAAGTCTGCCCGGGGATCACTATACCTTGGGAGTGGTGAACCAGCACGGCGAGTGACGGGGCGGAGCGCTTGGCGCTTGGCGCTTAGTGGTGGAAAGTTGAAGGTGGAAAGTGGAAAGTGGAACCGCATTCGGCGTTCAGCGTTCAGCAACCAGCAGGGACACTCGTATATTATCGTTAACGTAGGGGCGCCAGCATGCTGCGCCCACTTTCTAAACGGTTCAGCCCCTCGCCCACCGGAGAGAGGCTACCTTCACACGACCTCTCTGAGCCAGCATCTGTGTAACCCGGCATCAGCCGGGGGTGGCATAACCGGTCCTAAATGCGATCAGCATTTCGGACTGCCAGCAATCACCCGTCACTACGCGCCCATCAGCGCCCAATCAGACGTATCATTCCCCGTATCAGGCTGCCACTACCTCCCCTTCAGTGAAGAACAGTGTCTCCCGTCAGTGGTCATAATGGCCGGTATTCCATGTTTACAGCGCCCTCGTGCAGCGGCCAATCGTCAGCGCAAGACCGCTGTGAGTCTCCTTGGTCTTCCCTATCCTGCCCATCCGAACTTATCCGTCCTGTCCGGTCAAAATAGTTCCTAAACTAAGGACCTGGCCTTACGGCCAGGGCCTTTGCATTCACTATGCCTGCCGCCTGGAGGCTGACAGATGCTTACCGTGTTCTCCTCCCGCGGTACCACCAAGCGCTAAGCGCCAAGCGCCAATCGCCCGATGTCCCCCTACTCCTCCAGCATAATCCTCTCCAGCTCCAGAGGTAGCACATACTGCCCGTCCTTATAAGCCCGCATATTGCCGCCGGATATCTCATCCACCAGCGCCATATGCCCGTCCTCGCCTACACGGCCAAACTCAAACTTAATATCGTAAAGCTCCAAGCCTTTCTTCGCCATCTCCTCCCGGACTATCTCGCCGATACGACGCGTCAGGTCCACCATCACTCTATATTCATCCTTATTCATAATACCAAGTATATTAAGGGCGTCGGCGTTTATCAGTGGATCCTCACGCTCGTCGTCCTTTATCGTTACCTCGACATAGGCGGGCAACTCCATCCCAAGGACACAGTAGGCCGAGTAGCGACGATAGAAGCTGCCCACGGCCCTATAGCGCAGGATGGCTTCCACCCCCAGGCCGAATAGCTTGGCGGGTTTGACCGTCATCGACGTATCCTCCATATTAGTCGAGATGTAGTGAGTCGGAATACCGGCGGCGTTGATCTTCTCGAAGAAGAACGTGGACAAAGCAAGCCCTGCCTTGCCCGCACCCTCCATCGACAGACCCACGGTGTTAGAACCGGGGTCAAAGACCCCGTCGGTTCCGGTGACATCATCCTTGAACTTGAGAAGATAGTTGCCGTCCTCGAGCTTGAACACATCTTTGGTTTTGCCTTTGTAGACCAATTGCATAGTGTTTCCTCCTTACGATGTTGGATCATTAATCATTGAACATCAATCATGAAATACGAGGCAATATTAAACCGAAACGCTCTTGGTTTGGTGTTACTTCTTCCTCGCGTCCTTTAGTTCCTTCTAAAGACGAATGATTCATGTTTCATGATTACTCAAAGTCTTCACGACTCCAGCCAAAACGTTCCCTATTCCTAAAGGTTGTAGCGGCGAGACCGTGACTCGCGACCAGGGAATGGGAACGGCGTATTAGCATTCGGCACTCAGCATTCAGCACTCGGCCAGCTTATAACAAGGCCTGACCCCAAATAAGCTGAGGGACATCGGGCCCGATCCTCAGACAGCACATGACAAGCGACAACGACTAGCGACCTGCCTCATCCTTCGAGGCCTCAGCCGAGGCAAAATGGCAGGGGCATTTTGAACCGCGCGGGAATCGTGCCAGCGATTCGGGCGCCCAATCGAAACACCCAGCCGTACCTATCTGCGCTACCGTCAGGCTAGCGCATCCCATCAAATCCGGCTTATCCGCTCTTATCCGGCCCATCCGATCAAAAAACGTCCTCTCTATCTGGCTGGAGCCTGGCGGCTGGCGGCTCGCTATCAGAACCTCATCAGCGTCATCAGCGACCCAATCAGGCTGTCGCACTCCCGTCTATCTATCCTCAATCAACTCCAATGCTGATTGCTGGGTGCTGAATGCTGTGTGCTCCCTCGCAGCTGAACTACTCCTCCACATACCCTTCCGGATTCTTTTGTTGCCAATGCCACGCGTCCCGGCACATTTCCGCCAGGTCCCGCTCCGTCTTCCAGCCAAACAACTCCCTGGCCAGGCTCGCGTCCGCATAGCACTCCGCAATATCCCCGGGCCTGCGCTCCACCACCTTATATGGGATCTTCACGCCCGTAGCCTCTTCAAAAGCCTTCACAACCTCAAGCACGCTGTGCCCACGCCCCGATCCCAGGTTCATCGCCAGTACACCCTGTTGCTGTGACATATACCGCAGTGCAGCGAGGTGCCCCTGTGCTAGGTCTACAACATGCATGTAATCCCTCACCCCGGTGCCATCAGTAGTGGGGTAATCCCCGCCAAACACCTTAAGTTCCTTCAGCTTGCCCACCGCCACCTGTGTAATGTAGGGCACCAGGTTGTTGGGCACACCCTCCGGGTCTTCGCCAATCAGGCCGCTTTTGTGCGCCCCCACCGGGTTAAAGTACCTGAGCAAAGTAACCTTCCACCCACTGTCTGAGACGCACAAATCCCGCAGCATTTCCTCAATCATCAACTTGCTACGACCATAGGGGTTTGTAGCCGATAAAGGGAAGTCTTCACGAATCGGCACACTGGCCGGGTTACCGTAAACCGTAGCTGATGAGCTGAACACCATCGACCTAACACCATACTTGGCCATAGTCTCGCACAGGGCTAACGTGCCACACACGTTATTATGATAATAGGCAAGCGGCTTTTCCACCGACTCGCCGACAGCCTTAAGCCCGGCAAAGTGAATAACCTCACTGATCCTGTTCTCGGAAAAGAGCCGCGATAGCCCGCTGCGGTCGCGGATATCCATCTCATAAAACCGCACACTCTTGCCCGTAATCTGCCGGAGGCGCATCAGCGCCTCCGGTTTGCTGTTCGAGAGATTGTCCACAACAACAACATCATACCCGGCGTTGAGCAACTCCACGCAGGTATGGCTACCTATGTATCCGGCGCCACCGGTAACAAGAATGGACATAGGAGACCTCCTCGCGCACACATTAATCGTGAATCATTGAACATTGATCATTGGTTAAACAAAAAGCAAAAACTCAGAGGCTGTGGAGCACTCTGCATTCAGCATTCAGAAGACAGCAATGAGACAAGTAGTCGTTCCTGGTTCCTCGAGCCTGGTTCCTTGAAGGTTGTAGCGGCGAGGCCGTGACTCGCGGCCACCGTCGTAGCCTAACTCATGGCTCTTACTTCGGCAAGACTCTCATCCGCGACCCAAGGTGTCGCAGCTACAAAGGCCTGGGCGGCTCGGTGGAAAGTTGAAAGCAGAAAGTGGAAAGGGAACGGCTACACGGATCACACGGGAAACATAGCCGCCAGCTACCAGGCGCCAGCCAAAACGGAGATTTGTCACCCTGCGGACATCTATTCGTCGTGAGTTCTTGTTCAATTAGAGGTGTAGCGGCGAGGCCGTGACTCGCGGCCCAGATCGGTTCCCCGATTTGCGCAAATTTTCACTGCCAAACTTGAGTCCCGCGACCCATGGTGTCGCCGCTACAAAGGATCGAAGCCTAAAGTCTAATGTCTGATGTCTAATGTCTCAATTGTCCTCTCTGAACCTGCATCTGTGTTCGAGGCCGCAGCCGAGTGGAGCAACCCGGCCTTAACCGCCACCGCGGTTCAGGACGCCAAACATACCCTCTCCGATCACTCGTGCCGTGACAATCATATACCCGGTCAGTGTCATCCGTGTAACCGTCCTTCCGCTCTTCAGCTAGCCTGCCTCCAAGGTGCCACTAAGCGCAAAGCGCCAAGCGCAAATCACTCGGTCTACTGTGGTGACAGTGGCCCACGGCAGTGGTATCAGTAGTGCCGTATGCCCACGCCACCATCAGAACCCATCAGCCGAATCAGCGTACCTATCAGGCTGTCGCGCACACCCTCTAATCGAATCATCCGGGTTATCCACAAGTCGCACTCACACGTCAGAGCATACCAGTCTCTCTAATCTGAATTCGCCATTCCACGCCCCTGTCCTGCCAGCACGCCACAAACTGGTCTCACACGTCCGACTCGCACCTATAACTTGAAAAAGGACTCGCATTTCGCGAGTCCTTCTCTTCGTCCTGTTCTACCTGCGACTACTTGCCGCGGCGCTGCATGCGGCCGTGGGTCTGCACTGCGTTGCCTTCACCGCCGGTGATGACGGTGGTGAGACGCTCAACCAGGCGCTCGGTGTTAAAGGCGCTACACAGCTCGTGCTGCTCGGCAGTGATCTTGCCCTCTTCAAACATCTGGTTCAAAATAGCCTGACGATCAGACACGGTTTTTGCGATGAAGGCTTCCACGGTGTAACCTTTACTCTCAATTACCTCCGCCAGGGTAGTTCCTTCGACTCGCACTGCACGAACTTCGTCTACTCCCAGGCCAATGAAGTTTGCGACCCGGGTGACCAGGTTGCCCATGGTCTGCCCGATGCCAAAGCCTTGTGAAGTGGGGTTAGGTCCGGCGGCCAGAGCGCCTCCTGCCAGGGTGAGAGCTAAGACAACTGCTACGGCTGTTGCTACTAGTTTCTTGTTCATTTTTTTGACCTCCTCATAAGTTGTCCCGTTTGGGATTAACTTAAGTATAGAGGCCGTGTGTCAAGAGAACGTGGGGGTGATGTGAAGGAGTTGTGAAGATATGGATCGCTACAGATGACTAGGCTAACTCGGATAACCCTGATAATGCGGATAAGCCGGATTAAGCAGGCAACGGGAGACTAGCGCTTGGCGCTTGGTGGGTGGTAGGCCGCAGAGCAATGCAGCAATCAGCAGAAAACGGAAAGTGGAAGGAGAGCCGGTAACACGGATCACACGGAACATCTATGAAGCCATGGAAACACAGCCCGTATGAACTGCCGAACTGCTACTCAGTTCAGCAGTGCTGGGCCGCGAGTCACGGCCTCGCCGCTACTGGGGGCTACTGCCTGATGTCGAGACTGACTGCTTCCATCGACTGGCCAGTTCAACAAAGGCATCGATATCGGACTCGTTGTTGTAGATGCCCAGGGATATCCGGATTGTGTCTCGCCGTAGTGTCGTAATTGCCTTGTTTTCCATCAGAAAACCATGCAGTGCTCTGGCATCAGCCGCTTCAAAACACACTATGGCTGAACGCAAAGGACCAGTGTGAGGGCTCACCACGGGGAACCCTGCCTGTACGAGTTTGGCGATCAGGTAGGAGTTTAGCTCCAGGATGCGGTTCTCAACGTTCTCCATTCCTAGATTAAGCAGAAACTTAACCGATTCGTTCAGTACCGTGAGACCGAGGTAGTTGTAATTGCCAATCTCAAACTTGCGGGCGCTGTGGGCCTGGTCCAGCTTATACGTTATGTTGCTGTACTCTATTTGCGCGCCCATCCCCATGCCCGCCCGGGCTACGTAAACGGGATGCATCCGGTCAAGCATCTCTTTGCGTATGTAGACGATACCCACGCCATGGGGACAGAAGAGGGACTTATGCCCGCTGGTGCAAAGCACATCCACTCCCAGTTCCTTGACGTCAACCTGCAACGTGCCCACAGACTGAACCGCGTCCACCACGGTGAATATGTTGCGCTTTCGGCAGTACTCAGAAATTGCTCTGATGTCGTTCTGGTTCCCCGGAGCATACGTGGTCGACGCTATCGATACTACTCGCACCGAATCATCCATAACCTCATCGAGTGAGTCGAGGGTTACCTGTCCCCCCTGGGTCGGAATCCACTTGACTTTAATACCTTTCCTCTCGAGGTTAAGCCAGCAGTAGACATTATTAGGGTGCTCATACTCATTTAGCAACACCGTGTCGCCTGCCTTGAGGGGCAGGCAAGCTGCCGCAATGTTCAGACCCTCAGATGTGTTCTTGGTGAAAGCAATCTCGTCCAGGGTAGCGTTAATAAGGCGTGCAAAGTTGGTTCTGGCCTCCTCCAGAGTCGCGAACCACTCTGCCTTATCGCCGCCACTCCTCTGCTGCTTTTGGATATAGGCGGCAATCGTTTCAGTCGCCCACAGCGGCAATGCACACTTGTTGGCCAAATCAAAGTACAGATACTCATTGGTTACCGGAAACTGTCCACGAACCTGTTGCCAGTCCATTGCTACACCTCCTTGGACGAGAAATTAGCGCTTGGCGCTTAACGATTAGTAGGCCGCGTAGCAAACCAGCAATAGGTAGAAAGTGGAAAGGGGAAAGTAGTCAAGCGATTGTTAAACCATTGTTTAAGCACCCGGGCATCGATGAATCGGCGTTTTATCTATCCTCGTCTAACCCTCGAGGTCGTAGCCGAGGTGGGACACCCAGCCTTAAATGTAATCAACATTTCAGGCTGCCAACACATCACTCGCCACCCACCCCATCCAGCGAAAAACAGTGGCCTCGACTGTGGTATCAGTGGTGAGGTATCCCCCAAATCCTTATCAGAACCCATCAGACCAATCAGCATTCCAAACAGGCTGCCGTATCCCATGCCTTGCTGATGCCTTGCGCTAGGCGGCTGTTGGCCATCTGCTACCAGCAATACTCCTCCGGATGGGTCAAAAACCGCAACTTCTCCGGCGCCTCTCTTATCAAGCCATACATCCCAACACCACTTATTAGCCCAAACTCCGGATACTCCCGCACCTTCTCAAACCTCAGCTCCGGCACCTCACCATACAGCGGGTTCTTCACCCACTCCCCGCTGCCCAGCAGATAGTATGCTCCACCCTTCAGCTCACGCATAGCACCATAAACCGAATCGAACTCGGCCGCCACCCAATTGGCCATCACCAATGGCTCGTGGCCGGCATTAATGGTAATGTGACCATACCCCGGAGGTATAAGCACCTTGTCTCCCGGCCGCGCTACGACTGCATAAACGTCATCAATGGCGCAGATAGCCTCCTGGCGGCTGGTGGCTGGCGGCTGGCAGTTCACCTCGCCCGGTCGTTGCATCAGATATGTAGCCTCGCCGTGCAGCACTTCATAGACCTCGGGATAAGTAGTCTCTGATCCTGGCCTTAGTGGGTGGTAGTGGCCGACAGTCTTAACAGTTTCTTTTCCGACCATCCCAGATAGTAACACAGTGATGTCATAGCGCAACCCGTAGCTTCCGATTGTATCGATATCATTCCGATGCGCGACGTCGCGGTACATACAGTAAAGCTCACGACTATCCTCTCCCGTGTACTCCTCGTAAGCGTAAGCCGCCTCATGTGCAGTACGAATGATCGGGCTAACTGGTTCGATTTCACTGCCAAGAATCAGCCTAGAACTGTCAATACAAACGTTGATAGCGGAAATGTTCTTCAAACTTCGCATCTAATCACCCTCAGAACTTTAGATAGTCGTATGCCTGCAACTGATTTACATGTTCCATCTTCATCTATGCAACAAGAAGAGACAGTGAGAATCCCCACTGTCAGTTCTATAACTCAGTTCGAGAGCCCAAACCTACGAGCGATGCGTACCTACCCGGCACGATATCAAGCGAGTTACTCGATAAGCCTGCCGCGAGGGAATCACTTAAACACTGGTTACCGATCTATATCACGCAGATATGATCATCTCATCTTACTTCTTCCCTACCGTGCAGACGTAGACGACGAAGTCGTTGATGCCGTCGAGTTTGAGGAGGTCGTTGATGGTGTCGTCGTAGAAGGCGGCGATGCCGCAGGCGCCGGCGTCGATGGCTTCGACGGCGAGGTAGAGGTTTTGGCATACGTGGCCGGCGTCGAGGTGCATGTAGCGGTAGCCGCGCTCGCCGTAGCGCCATTCGGTGCGGTAGGCGTCGGCAGCCCAGATGAAGGTGACGGCGCTACTGCCGACGAAGGGCTGGCCGTAGCAGGCGGCGGTGAACTTGTCGGCGAGGCCGTCGGATTCGGTGTCGACTTCCACCAGGACGTGCTCGATGGCGGCGTAGCGGTATACGCCGGGCTTAAGGCCCTGTACGTTATTGACCAGGAGGTAGGTTTCGAAGGGGTGGCGGGAACCGGCCGATGGTACTGTCCTGACGGTGGCGGGTCGTGAGATGACCTGCTTTACGCCCTGAGTGGTCCAGAGCAGGAAAGTGAGTTCGTCGAGGGTGAGGGGGGTGTGGGTGTATTTGCGCATGCTCTTGCGCTCGTTTATGGCTTTGAGCAGGTCGATGTTTGGGATGTCGAGGGTGTCAGGGTCTGGCAGGGTGATGATGGTGTCGGTGGGCAGTGGTGCCTTGGCGAGGGGCGGCTGGGGAAGTTCTTTGACCTGGTCGGAATCGCCAAGGTTTTTGTACTTGGTGGCTTCCATGAAGTTGCGGCCTATTACTGAGCGAAAACGTTGCATATTGGGACCTCCTTGTTTAGAAGTTGGGAGACGACAACCTGATGATAGTGCTGATTAGGCTGATGGAGTTCTGATGGGACTGGGGAAACGGCACCACTGATACCACTGCCGGGACACTGTTCTTCACTGGTCGAGGAGAGGTGGTCAGTGAGTGATACGTTGGCGGCCTGAAACGCGGTTACGTTTAAGGCCGGGTGTGCTCACCTCGGCTATCGCCGAGATACACAGAAGCTAGCTCAGGGAGGCAGAGCTAGGTACGATAGCAAGGATAGGTCGGATGGGAGGGGGCGGAGAATGGTTAAGCGATGGCTGAGCAATAGTATGACAATGGTTCAGCAATTGCCCTTCCGGTTTATCCTGCTTATCAAGGTTATCCGAAGCTCGTTGGTGCACTTACGAGGCGGTTGCGGCCGGTGCGTTTGGCCTGGTATAGAGCTGTGTCGGCCATTTCTGTCAGTTGCTCGAAGGTTGTGGGCTCTTCCGGGGACAGTGTCACTATGCCGAGGCTGATGGTAATGCTCAGTTGCTGTGGTTGAGCGATAATAGGCGTTGCGGCAATTGTGCTGCGCAGCCGCTCGGCAACCTGTACGGCGGCCCGGTGGTCGGTTTCGGGGAGCAGGACAATGAACTCCTCTCCTCCGTAACGGCCCAGAATATCGATGTCTCGCAAGTTGGCCTCAACTCTGCTTACAAGGCTTATGAGAACCTCGTCTCCCAAGGTGTGTCCCCAGGTGTCATTTATCGACTTGAAGTGGTCGATGTCCAGCATTACCACTGACATCGGGTGCCCGGAACGATGCACGCGGGCGACCTCGCGCTGGCCCAGGTCAGACCAGCCTCGGCGGTTGTAGGCGCCGGTTAAGGGGTCGGTAATGGACTCTTCATGGATGTGGGACACCAGGGCGGCGTTGCTCAGGGCTGTGTTCGCGGCAGTGATGAAGATCTCAGCTCGCCTCTGGTCTTCTTCGCTAAAGACGCCGGAGAGGTGTAGCTGCCCGTGCTGTTTTGCTGACATCTTCAGGGGCAGGGTCATTCCAGCCGTAGGCTGTGACCTCTCTGCTGTAGAGTGCTCGGTCAGTATGCTGACCGCAGTAACATTTGGCAAAAGCCGTACAATGTGCTCGGCTATGCGCTGCAATATGGCCTCAGACTCAAGCTCCCCGACAACTGCCTGGGTAGCGGTGTATAGGTTCTCCAAAAATGTGGTGTGGCTCATGTTGGCGCGGTTCATCTGCTGCAAGCGGATAGTTTGCTGTGCCAATTGCCTTTGGCTATTTACCAGATCGCTATTTATCTCCGACAGCGCCGTCTGCAACAGGGTGGTGTCGGAAAGAGGCTTGGCTGCCAGGTGAATGCCACACTCTGTGTGAAAACCACAAAACTCCCATGTTTCGTTACGGGTTCCGCTGAGAAAGCGCAGCTCCCAGTTCAGGGCAAACCCTTCTCTGCTAACCGTAGCCATGAAATCCTGCGCCTTAAGTACACTCTCGGGGTCCAGCAGGTCGTATATACTTACCGGCTTTGCCGCAGTCCAGGCGGCGCTATCCTGCAGGACCTGTGCGATGGTCCCGTCGGGCTGACATAGCACTAGTAGAACAGGGATTGACATGGTCACTGAGCCACCAAGTCATTGCCCCGTAACACGGCAGAACGGGCATCCGGTGCGAAGCCATCGGCGCCAACGCTTTGCCACAAATCAGGGTTTTGCAGAAAGAGTCGTCCACCAACCATAATGGCAGGCGCGCCCTTCAGCTCCCTGGTGGCCTTGACAATGTCCTGCACCGCACCGAGATTAAGGGCCGTGCTGGCCGAAATAGCCAGCAAGTGGGGGCGCTGTTCACCCAGAGCGCGCATGAGGTCACGCAAGGGAGTGTTGGCGCCGACGAAGTACGTGTCCCAACCATCCATCTCGAAGAAGTCCGCCACCATGCGAATGCCCAGTTCGTGGATCTCCCCGGGTGCGGCTGCTGCCACCAGACGACGGCCTCGCCTCGGCGTGGCGGCGAAATATGGATAGAGCTCGGCCATTATGCTCTGGGTTACAGCAGTGGCGAAGTGCTCGTGGGCCACACTGATCTTGTTCTGGTGCCAAAGGTGCCCTATTTCCCATTGCGAGGCTTGCAGAACCTGGAGGTAGATCTCGCTGACTGGCATTCCTCCGTCTACCGCGGTCAATATGAGGTCCCGAGCGCTGCGGCGGTCGCCTTTGACCAGAAATTCGGTGTAGCGCTGTGCCAGATCAGTGGCGAGCAGACTAGCTCCTTCGGACGGCCTGTGCAGTGTAAGGGCTTGGCGACCAGCGTCTATGATGGATACAACCTCGTCGCGCAGCTCGCCATCGAGTTCTGCTTCCAAGGCCTCGCCCATGACTCTGAGGTTGTAGACCAACTCGTCCACGTCAACGTTGCGGCTGACCAGGACTGTTTTGGCCCAGAGCAGGTAGTCGACAAAGATGGACGGCAGGTTAAGTGAAACTGCTTCGGCCAGGAACGTAAGGTGATAGCGCACATCCTCCAGGCACCGCGCTTTGCGGTAATCGTCATACCGTGCACGAAGCGAGGGATCCAGGGAAAAGTGGCGTTCCAGTACAGATGCGGCTAGTTCATCACGGCGACCCGTGATTATGGACTTGACGGTTTGACGATCCATTCGTGAACCTCCTTTTTCGGATATTGGAAGTTAGAGGTTGGAAGTTGGAATGCAGTGGGATGCGACAGCCTGGTTGGGTGCTGATTTGCATGAGGGGGTTCTGACGGGGGTTTGGGGAAACGGCACCACTGATACCACTGCCGGAGACACTGTTTTCCTCTCGATGGGAGAGGGGAAAGCTGACTTGGATAAGCCGGACAGGTCGGATAAATCGGATAGGATAGATGAACGCTGTCTTTCGCTGACGTGGACGCTGTACTATGACGCTGAAGAACGAAGGGATGGGAACACGTCAGCCTGATACGGGGGACTGATGCTCCTGATTGGGCGCTGATGGGATATTGGGAATCGGTAAGAAGGATCACACTGTCGAAGATATGATTGTTTATGATCGGTGGAGAATTAGAGATGCACGGGCAGCCTGAAATGTTGATCACATTTAAGGCTGGGTTGCCACCCCGGCTGAAGCCGGGAAACACAGATGCTGGTTCAGAATTTGAACAGGGACGGAGCCTTTTGCTTAGATGTTGGGGACGCATCTGCTGAGTGAGCGACAGCAGCCAGCCACTAAGCAGACCACAACTGCGGGATTGTGCAGCAATGCGGCAGTTCATAGGGTCCTTTGCCGTGCCCTCATATGTTTTTCCGTGTGGTCCGTGTAACCGTTTCTCATTGACACCCCAGGCCGCGAGTCACGGCCTCGCCGCTACATGTTTAGAAGTTGGAAGTTAGAGGTTCGAAGTTGGACTGGGTGTAGCTGCGACACCATGGGTCGCGGCTGGTTAAACAGTAGCCCAGCAATGGTCCAACAATAGCTCAGCAATGGTTTAACAATTGCTCAACAACCGTTTAACAACTGCTTAATCCCGTTTGTCCGGCTTATCAAGGTTATCCGAGTTCCGTTACTGTCTCTCCACCGGAGGCAGCGAGTCACGTCCTCGCCGCTATGACTCTATCGTATTTGGCTGGCGGCTGGGGCTGGTGGCGATACTGGCGTCCTACGCGTTTTATGTTTTTGGTTTTTTGTTTATTCGCGTTCGCGCGAATACCTATCTATCCAACGGCCAGAGGGGGCGAGTGACGTCTTTGTAGGTGTACCGATCGAGGTTGGGGTTGGCGGCGCCGGGGGCGTCGACTTCGATGATCTTGCGGGCCAGGGGTTCGAAGGAGGCGCGGAAGTGACCGCGGGATTTGATAAGCAGTACGGAGGCATCCACCGGGTCGATGCCCATGCTCCGGAATACGTCGGCGTCGTTGCAGGCGATGCGAATGCTGGACACCACAACACGGGTGTTGCCGACCTGTAGCAGGACGCTGGTGCCCATGTTCCACTGCATGCCCCGGCCAACCGGGCCGCGCGGGTTGAACAGACCGTCGGTTATGGCTCGGACTGTCGCCTGAACGCCGATGGGGGCGCCATAGTTGGGTTCGGCTTTTCCCCCCAGCTTGAAGGTGCCTACCTTGCCGACACCAAGAGCAACGGCCTGGGCCACTGTTTCAGGGTCCCACAGGATTGCCGCAGCGGCTCCCGGGATGTTCTGAGCCAACAGCGCCCGCAGGAGTTCCGGGGTATCGCCACTGCCGCCGCCGCCGGGATTGTCGGCTACGTCAGCCAGGATGACCGGTCCAACACCGTCTTCATCGAGGAGAGCCAGACACTGTTCGATGCCCTCTTCTACGGTAGCGATCTTTTTGAGGAACTGGTCGCGGATCTCCCAGGCCCTGGCGGCAATGGCATCGCTGCAGCGCTGCGCCAGTTCTTTGTCGGCATTGGCGGTTGTGACTATGCTGAGACCGGCGTGGGGCACGTCCCCAAAGGGGAAACCGCCGAACACGGAAACGTTGATAATGCCGGGGTCCTGTTCCCACTGGCGAGCCAAAGTAAATAGTTCGACCATGGGGCCTTCCGCAGTGCGCATGTTGATGGTGGGAGGCATCATGGGCGGATGGGCGTAGGCCACTACGGGCTTAATGCTACCGGCGAAGATATGCTTAAGGGCAATAGCGGCCTCAAGGCCGCGCTCGTAGCCATCAACGTGGGGGTTGGTGTCGAAGGCAAAGACGCCCTCGGTGTTCTCGCACATTTCCCGGGTAATATTTCCGTGCAGGTCCATGGTGAGGAGTACTGGTTTGTCGCCAATGATTTCCTTTATGGACTTGACCAGATCGCCTTCGGGATCTGGCACGCCCTCGGCCTGCATAGCGCCGTGGACCGCAAGCAGTACGGCATCGGGTTTGCCTTCGCGTATTGGGGCGAGCAGTTGCTCTTTGAGATAGGCGTAGGTCTCGGCGTCGGTTGGGGCAGACGGGGTGGCGCCGGTAGCGATAGTGGGAATGACGTCCCAGCCGTTTGCCTCGGCTACTTCGAGGAAGGCGCCGATGGCGGATTTTGATCCCTTGAGCTTGCTGATGACGTCTTGTCCCAAGGCGAAGCCGCGGTCCTTCCAGGCTTGCAGGGGGGTCTGAATCGGTGAGAAGACGTTGGTCTCATGGCTTATCTGGCCAATTGCTATGCGTCTTTGCATTTACAACATCCCTTTCTGAATTCGGTTAAGTAGTTATTTCGCTAGGCGAGGGATGATTTCCTGTTGCTTCTGGAACTCATGGGGATTGGATTCGGATAAGGTGGATAGGTTTGATAAGTCTGATGAGAGGTAACGACAGCCTGATTGGATGCGGATGAGGCTGATGGTTTCTGAAGGGGGTCTGGGAAACGGCGCCACTGATACCACTGCCGGGGACACTGTTTTTCACTGGGCGGAGGTTGGTGACGACATCCTGATACGGGGGCTGATGCGTCTGATAAGGTGCTGATGGGATATTGGGAAACGATTACACAGATGACACCGACGAGGATATGATGATTAGTACTACGCGAGTGTGGGTAATGAGTGATGCGCTGGCGGCCTTAAACGCGGTTGCGTTTAAGGCCGGGTGTGCCACCCCGGCTGGTGCCGGGAGACACAGATGCTGGTTCAGGGGGTCAATTTGGGAGATAGACATTCGACTTGAGACTTTAGGCTCTTGTAGCGGTGACACGTTGGGTCGCGGTTGGATATAGAGGAACGCGTTTGTTGCGGATAACCCTGATAAGTAAGATAAGGCGGATAGGGTTCTGGGAGCTGAATGTATTTGCCTTGTTCCTTGCTTTTCTCTTAATCCGACTTATCCGTATTATCAAGGTTATCCGAATGCCGACTACTATCGAGCCTGTGGTGGGATGGGATGCGGTCACACGGATGATGCGGATTGTCTATGAATACACGGACATGGGAGGCGTATGGACTGCCACATTGCTGCGCAATCTGACATTGGCGGTCTCCGCACGTCTGTGCTGAGGTCGAGGCCGCAGCCAAGTGGCGATAGCCGCCTGGAAGTGCAATTGCGGTTTCAGGCAGCAAAAAACGCCCCGGTGGGGGCGCTAATTAGGACTTGGGGTTTATGGTAACTGGGTCCCGCGGATTTCGGCGGGCAGGGTGCCTTTGTAGTATATTTTGCCATCCACCACGTTGAGTTCCTGAATGTCAAAGCCGTTTTCGGGTGAGATCAGGTTGTTGACGAACTGCTCGGTGTGGTATTCAACCTGACGCAGAGTTTCGTCGGGCAAGCTTATCATGCCTACACGGACTGAGGTGACATTTATTTCGACGCTGTTGGAAGAACTGCGTGCCAGACGTCCCGAGGCGTATATGGGTTTGCCAGCAGCCAGGCCGGTGAGCAGATCTACGGTGAAGCCTGTGAGATCGGTCTGGGCACTGCTGAATATGACAGCCACCAGCAACTGCTCAAGTGTCCTGGGTCCATCGGCAGGTATCTGAGCCAGTATGCGGTTGCGCAGATTGGGGTCGTTCTTAACCTTGTCGATGAAGTCTTTGCTGACCTTGAAGCTTACTTCGCCCTGGCCGTCGGTGCCGAACTTGACCTTGGTATCGGTGAAGGCGCCAGCGGGGTCGTTGATGGCAATAACAGACGTAACTTCGGCCGATGTGAAGCTCTCGTCGATGCTGACACGACCGGATGTGGTGAACCGGCCCAGGGCCAGGCTCTCGAGCCCAACGGTGGACCTGTTGTCGAGGTTTACCTTGGCTTTGGCCATGGCGGAGTCGTAGTCGGCGGTTGTCCAGGTGACATCCACCTTCTTACCCATGTTGAGAGCTAGCATTCCACCGGCGACGACGAGGATGAGCAGTACGACAATGACTTTGACGGCTTTCACTTCGGGTCAACTCCTTCGTTATGGTGAATGGGGCTGGGAGAACGTTAGCCTGATTGGGTGTTGATTTGCCTGATGAGGTTCGGATAGGAGTTGAGGGTAACGGTACCACTGATACCACTGCCGGGACACTGTTTTTCACTGGACGGGGAGTGGGTGCGGTTGTTTTGGGCGGTCGCAAACGCTGTCACGTTTACGACCGAGCCGTGCCCCCGCGGCTGTTGCCGCGGAACACAGAAGCGGGGTCAGAAGGTCAGTTGAGAACTTAGGCCCTAGACTAGAGGCCCTAGGCTCTAGGGGGGTTCAACAATGGCTAATCAATTGCTCAACTATAGTTCAACAATCGCTTAACCACTTTCTACTTTCTACTTTCTACTCTCTACCGATTACTCTGACCGCAAATCGCTAAGAACCAAGCGCCAAGCGCCAGTCTCCCATACATACCTATTTTACCGCTTCGAAGATATAGTAGCCCTTGTTGCGGGCGCGGATGTGCACTTTGCTGAAGAGTTCGTTCAGGCGCTTTTCTGCCGAGGGTGCACCCTGCTTCTTCTGTATTACGACCCAAAGGCTGCCGCCTGGGTTGAGGTGTTCGACGGCTCCAGTGAAGATGGAATGCACGACTGATTTCCCGGCCCGGATGGGTGGGTTTGTCAATATAGTGTCAAACATTCTTGATTCAAGATTAGCATAAACATCACTGACTAGAGTAGTGGCGTTTGGCACTTTGTTGATAATAATGTTGCGCTCGGCGAGTGCCAAAGCCCGTGTGTTGACGTCGACCAGAAGCACTGTCCCAGAGGGGTTTAGCCGGGCGGCGGCGATGCCCACAGGCCCCCAGCCGCAGCCCATGTCGAGAACCGAAGCGCCTTCGGAGATGGCCATGGTATCGGTTAGTGTACGGCTGCCGAAATCGACGGCGTCCTTGGAGAATACGCCGCTGTCGGTGTAGAAAGAAAACTCCTGACCACGCAGGGTCGTGGTGAGGAGTTTTTCGTCGTGGGGGGTCTCGGGCTTGTTGGTGAAGTAGTGGGACATGGGGACAACTCCTTAAGCAAAAAACATAAATCAAAAACAGGGGATACGGCAGCCTGATTGGGCGCTGATATTGAGCCGACAGCCTCCAGCCACCAGGCGCCAGCCATCGAGTAACCTTTGCGAAGACGCTCTGAACAGGCAATACCGGCACCACTGATACCACTGCCGGGGACACTGTTTTCCCACTGGACGAGGTACGATTGTACGGATAAACCGGATAAGTTCGGATAAGACGGATGAAAGAGATTCGTTCTACTTGCTACTTTCTGCTGATTGCTCTTCGGCCCGCTAAGCGCAAATCGCCAATCGCTATTCTTTTTTGCCCTCCACCGCTGCGCCGATGAAGTCGCGGAACAGCGGGTGTGGACGGGTGGGGCGAGATTTAAACTCGGGATGGAACTGTACACCCACGAACCAGGGGTGAGCCGGATCTTCGACTATCTCTACCAGACGTCCGTCGGGAGAGGTGCCGCTGATGAGCAGGCCTGCTTCTTCAAGCTGTTCGCGGTATAGGTTATTGAACTCGTAACGGTGTCGATGGCGTTCTTCGATAAGATCCTGGTCGTATGCTGCGTAGGATTTAGTGCCGCGCACAAGTTTGCACGGATAGGATCCCAGGCGCATGGTGCCGCCCTTTTCATCTATGTTCTTCTGCTCGGGCAGGAGATCAATGACGGGGTAGTCGCAGTCTCTGAACTCCGAGCTATCGGCGTTCCAGCCGCATTCTGTGCGCGCGTAATCGATGACAGCTATCTGCATGCCGAGGCACAACCCAAAGTAGGGAACCTTGTGTTTTCGGGCGTAATTGCTGGCCATAATTTTGCCCAGGATACCGCGGTCGCCGAAGCCACCGGGGACGATAATGGCATCGGCATCCTTAAGCAAGGCTTCGGCGCCGACCTCTTCAACCTCTTCGGAATTGATCCAGTCGATTTCTATCTTTACGCCATGGGCAAACCCGGCGTGGTACAGAGCTTCGGCTACGCTGAGATATGCGTCGTGAAGAGCTACATACTTGCCCACCAGAGCCACGCGCACCGTGTCTTTGAGGTTGAGGATCTGGCCTACCAGCTGCCGCCATTCCTTGAGGTCGGGCTCAGTATGGTGCAGGCGTAGACGCTCTATAACTAGATCGTCCAGATGTTGCTTTTCGAGAGCGATGGGCACAGCGTAGATGCTGGGCGCATCCAAATTCTCAATTATGCCGCGGGGCTCGATGTCGCAAAACAGCGCGATCTTGGCTTTTATCTCTACGGAAAGGGGCTTTTCAGTACGGCAAATGATGACGTCGGGCTGAATACCTATGCTGCGCAGCTCTTTGACGCTGTGCTGGGTGGGTTTTGTTTTAAGCTCGCCGCTCTTGCCAAGAAAGGGCACCAGAGTGACATGCATAAAGAGAACGTTGTCACGTCCTACTTCGGTGCGCATCTGACGGATGGCTTCGAGGAAAGGCAGGGACTCTATATCGCCCACTGTGCCGCCGATTTCGACAATGACGACATCGGCGGTGGTTTCGCGGGCCAGGCGCAACATGCGCTCCTTGATTTCGTTGGTGATGTGGGGGATGACCTGCACTGTGCCCCCCAGGTAGTCTCCGCGGCGCTCTTTGTCGATAACCGACTTGTATATCTTGCCGGCGGTGACGTTGTTTAAGCTGGACAGGTTAATGTCCATGAAACGCTCGTAATGGCCTAGATCGAGGTCAGATTCGTTGCCGTCGTCTGTAACGAACACTTCGCCGTGCTGATAGGGGCTCATGGTGCCGGGGTCGACGTTGATGTAGGGGTCTAGCTTGAGGACATTGACCCGGTATCCGCGGCTCTTAAGCAGCCGTCCGAGAGATGCGGCGGTAATGCCTTTGCCGAGACCTGAGACAACACCACCGGTGACGAAGACAAATTTGGACATGGTACTGACCTCCTTGTTTAGAAGTTTGATGTTCGATTAGACGTTAGACTTTGGGGGTTGGGGGTTGGGGATACGACAGCCTGCTGGGAGCGCTGATGACGGCTGATGGGGTGCTGATAGGGATAGGAAACCGAGCGATTGGCGCTTGGCGCTTAGCGCTTAGTGGGATACGTGGGGAGGGATAGATGAAAGGGGGCGACGGTTACACGGATAATTTATGAAAGAGATATGATTGACACGGATCGGGGGCGGACCGTGCGATGGCAGTCCGAAATGCAGGTCGCATTTAGGACTGGGTGTGCTCACCTCGGCTATCGCCGAGATACACATAAGATAGCCCAGGGAGGCAGAACTAGGTACGATTGCAGGGATAAGTCGGATAAGTTCGGATAAGACGGATGAGAGTGATGAGGCCCTAGAATTCAGGCCCTAGGCTCTGGCGGTTCGCAAGTGGCCGGGTTGAGTCTTGTAACTCTGCTTAATCCGCTTTATCCGACTTATCAATGTTATCCGAGTTCCGTTACTGGCCCTGCACCGGGGCCGCGAGTCACGGCCTAGCCGCTACGAGTTGCGGACGAACTTTCCAGGAGCTAAGAGCCATGAGCTCCCATTACTAAGCGCCAAGCGCTAAGCGCAACAGTCCTGAACCCGCTAACGTAGAAACGCCGGGCGGGAGGCCCGGCGCTGGAGTGGGTTTTGCCACCGACGCTCATATATCATCTTGTTTAATTGTAAAATCTGAGCCCCCAAGCGTCAAGCGTTGATGAGACAAAAGGGCAACAAGTTACGCAGCTCTCTCTAGAGGTCCTCGGGATGCTCGTCTTCGTCTTCGTCGCGCTCTTCTTCGGCGAGAATGTCGTCCAGAGGAACAACCTCGATGAGGTCTCCGTCGGTGTCGTCGTCAGGGATGACTTCAACGGCGACGTCTTCGTCATCGTCGTCATCTTCCTTGTCGTCGTCACTTTCCTCTGGAGCGTCGGAGTCGAGGATGTCTTCGTCGTCGAAGCCGTCAATGAAGATACCTTCGTCGTCCAGACCAACTACGCTGCGGCTTACCGAAGCGCTGAAGTCCTTGAGGCTCCACAAGCCCTTGCCAAGATGCACAAAGCGCGAGTCGAGGTTAATCTGGGTGAGAATCTGCGCCACCTCGGTGGGCGTGGGGTCTTCGTTCTTGCCACGCAACTTGCGCACTTCTACGACGATATCTTTGTAATGCATGGCGTTGCGGTTCTCTTTAAGTAAGTGACAAGCCAGGTCGGCGTCGTTGTATCGCTTGTTGATGCGGTCTGCCATTTCCATGGACAGGCCTCCCTCCTAGAATTCGCGAATCTATCGTAGGTATTATATTCTCTTTGGCGACTTATGGGAAGGGAAATGTGTGGGCGAGCCGCCAGCCGCCAGGCTCCAGCTACCAGGCAGATAGAGATGGATGGGAACTAGGACAGATGAACGCTGTCTTGCGCTGACGTAGGACGATGAAGTGCAGGAAGGCGGTTACACTGACACCACTGCCGAGGACACTGGCACCCCTGGATAATGGAGGGAAAATAGGCCCTAGACTTCAGGCCCTAGGCGCTAGGCGGTTTCGCGAACTGGCGGTTTGAGTCTTGTTATTCTGCTTAATCCGGTTTATCCGGCTTATCAATGTTATCCGAATATCGTTATCCCCCTCTCACCAGGGGCCGCGAGTCACGGCCTCGCCGCTACGACTTTCAAGAAACAAAGGACAGGGGGAGACTATTCCCCTCAGGTTGTCCTATCCCGTCTTTGGCTGGCGCCTGACGGCTGGAGCCTGGCGGCTCTACTTGTCTCCTTGCTGTCTGCTGTCTGCTGAGCGCTGTATGCTACTAAGCGCATAGCGCCAAGCGCTATGCGCCGACCGCTAAAGCCCCCTCTTGAACATTTCCTGGGAAATAAATGTGGCGACCTGGGGAGGTAGGGTGCCGGGGCCGAAGCCGGCGTCATAGCCCAGCTCGATGGCCAGCTCGTGGGAGATGCGCGGACCGCCCACCACCAGGACAATGCGATCGCGCAGGCCCTCAGCCTCGAGGTATTCCACCAGCTGGGTAAGGTTAGGTATGTGTACGTCCTTCTGCGTGACGACCTGAGATACCAGTATGCAGTCGGCGTCCAGTTCGATGGCCTTGGCCACCAGGGTTTCGTTGGGCACCTGGCTACCCAGATTGTAGGCCTCTATTTGTGGATAACGCTCCAGGCCGTACTCGCCGGCATATCCCTTCATGTTCATAATGGCGTCAAGCCCCACGGTGTGGGCGTCGGTGCCGGTGCAGGCGCCCACCACAACAATCTTGCGGCCGATTTTCTCTTTTATGTAGTCATTTATTTCGTAGAAGCTCATCTGAGTTGCGCTCACTTTGGGCACGCTTATGGCAGAGAAATCTATGGCAGCCGGAGTGCGGGCGTAGACGACAAAGAAGCTGAAACCCTTGCCAAGATCGGACATGCTGACAACACTGACGCCTTGAAAGCCCATGGCCGCCACCAGTTGTTTAGCCGCCTCCTGGGCCTCGGGAGTGGCGCTTACCGGGAGAGTAAAGGAAAGCTGAACTGCACCGTCGTTAAGGGTGTCGCCGTAAGGTCTGATTTCCATGCTAGTTGGCACCTCCTCGCAAGGCCTGGTAGAAGGGGTTAAGGTAGTCCGGGGCGCGCTTAACCACGCCGTCCAGCCCCTTGCCGCCGAAACGACTGCGCTTTACGTCAGCGAAGATGCCCTGTTCGATGGCTTCCATTATCCCGGTTTCCCTTAGTTGAGCCAGCAGATCGTGGGCTTTGTGCAAGACTTCGTTGGCCCGTTTTTCGATCTTGCCCCCCGGCACAAATGATATCTCTTCAGAAAGTGAACGGGCGGCGTTCATAACATACCTGGCGTTTTCTACGGCTAGAAAACGATCGTGCACAAAGGGGGTGTGGATAGCCTCGGTGAGCATACCCAACAGCTGTATCCCCTGCCCCGTCATCACCCCCGCCAGATTAAACATGGCGTTCATGGCGAACCCTTTGAAGATGTTGCCGGTCATGTACTTGGTGGGCGGCATGTATTTGAGCGGCGCATGGGGGAAGATCTGCCGGGCCATCTGGGCCTGCGCCAGTTCCAGAACGAAGCTGTCTTCGATGTCGGGGTTCATCTCAAAGGCGTGACCGAGGCCCATTTGCTCTTCGGGAATACCAGAGAGCAGGGCTAGCTGTTCGTTGATGAACTGGGAAGCC
>DDWC01000034.1 GCA_002345475.1 Firmicutes bacterium UBA2296 | reverse complement strand
GGACAACGCCCCAGCCCGGGTGGTGGCCCCGACCAGAGTAAACCTGGGTAGATCCAGTCTGATGCTGCGTGCCGAAGGCCCTTTACCTATCACAATATCCAGCGCGTAATCCTCCATTGCCGGATACAGGACTTCTTCGACGGAGCGGCTGAGCCGATGTATTTCATCGATGAAGAGGCAGTCGCCATCACCCAGGTTGGTCAGGATGGCAGCCAAATCGCCGGGCCGTTCAATCGCCGGTCCGGAGGTGATTCGAAGATTAACCCCAAGTTCATTAGCGATGATGCCTGCCAGCGTGGTTTTGCCGAGACCGGGCGGTCCATAGAGAAGAACATGGTCCAATGCTTCCCTCCGCTTAAGAGCAGCTTCGATGAAAATACGCATGTTCTCCTTGGCCTTCTCCTGCCCTATGTACTCGCTCAGGGAACGCGGACGCAGACTCTTCTCGGCGTTTTCCTCGTCACTCAGAATTTCTGCCGGTGACACTATGCGTTCTTCGATCATCGGATTCACCTGCCTTGTGCCATGTTACGAAGTACTGCCCGCAGCAACGCTTCGAGGTTAGTGTTGGATCCCAGCAGAGCCATGGCCTGGGCCACCAGGGGTTGGGTCTCTCCGGCGCGGTAACCAAGCCCTTCCAGAGCGGCGATAGCCTGCCCGGCCAGATCTCCAAGGTCTCCAGCAGCAGTGGCTCCGGTGTGCGGAGCGGCAGAAAAATCCTTGCCTATCTTCTCTTTTAGCTCAAGGACAAGGCGCTCAGCCGTCTTCTTGCCCACACCCTGAGCTCTGGTAAGCCACGTGATATCTCTGGCGACAATGGCCCCGTAAATCTGGGCCGCTGAACCCAGCTCACAAATTGCCAGAGCTGCCTTGGGCCCAATACCGGACACAGAAAGGAGTAGTTCAAAAAGCGATACTCCCTCGGCTTCAGGGAAGCCGTAGAGGGCCAGAATTTCCTCGCGGACGTGTAGAAAGGTGTGAAAAAGGACCTGCGACCCTATTTCGAGCCCTGACAAAGCTCTGTCGGCCGTGTTGATGCGATATCCTATACCCTGATTGTCCACCACTGCAGCTCCAGGGAGTTTTGCTTTTAATGTACCCGAGATGTAACTATACACCCTTTTCCCCCCTCTTTACCGCACCGCCAAAACGATATGATTGCAGATGACACAGACAAATGGCGGCGGCGTCGGCAGCGTCGTCAGGACGAAGGATTTCCTTCAGTCCCAATAGTGATTGTACCATGCGTTGTACCTGGACCTTTTCGGCCCGGCCGTAACCGGCCACCGCCTGCTTTACCTGCAGCGGGGTATATTCGGCTATATCTACGCTCTGTTCTGCGGCAGCCAGCAAAACGACACCACGCGCCTGTCCGACGGATAGCGCCGTGGTGACGTTGGTGTTAAAAAACAGCTTCTCTATGGCCAGGCAGTCAATAGCGCTTGCGGCAAGGAGTTCCTTCACCCCGCGGTATAACATTACCAGGCGGTCGGGCTCAGGCATGCCTGCGGGCGTGCGAATACATCCATAGGACAGTAGCTGCGCCTTGTCCCTGGTTTCCTGCACCACGGCAAAACCGGTGGTAGCCAGACCTGGATCTATACCTAAAACGAGCATATGGGGGCTCCTTTCGTGGACGGTGTTTGGAGGGGAGCTCTTGGCTCCTGGCTCTTAGCTCTTCGGAGAACTACCAAGAGCCAACAGCTAACAACCAACAGCCTCTCGTCCTTCACGGGCGACGCCCGTGGCCTATGAACACCAGTTCGACGTTTATGGCGAAATACCTGCATGGAAAAACCCGCGGCGTGTGAGCCGCGGGTTTGCGGATTAGGCTATTATAGTAGACCCAGCCACTGACCAAAGATGGTCTCCAGTGAGCCTAGCAGCAATGAGATACGACCCATGACGACGTTACCGAAGGAAACACCAAAGGTAATCATCATGATAGCGCGTCCCAAAGCTGAACCGTGCTTCACAAGGCCCTTCTGCTCTACGGAGAAGAAGAAGTACAGTAGAACCGAGAGGGTTCCCAAAACCATAATCCAGTTGTTAACGCTGCGCCCCAGCTGGAACACGCCGGCGCCGTTGCGCACGATGAGGGTCATCATACTGGCGCGAACCTGCGCGATAATGACCGAGTTGACCTCGCCGAAAGTGGAGACGCCAACACCGATGCCCAGCAGGAAAGCGATAGCCCAACGGCTGAGCCAGGCAATGTTCTTGAAGAAGCGCGCGTACAGCAACAGGCCGATAATAAGCGGAACGACCAGATTGTACTTGCCCTGCTTAAAGAGCGGCATGATACCGCGGTCAACTATGTTGCCGTAGTTGACGACGATGGTGTAGCCCGCGGCGGCCCCTACGTAAATATGTTCAAAAAGGCGGTAGATAGCATTCTCCTTATATACAAAGGAAAAAATCGCCAACATACCAAGTCCCATAAGCCATACCCAGGGATCCATTGAGATGTTCATTGTTTCACCTCCTCAGACTCAAATAGTATTCTGGACCCATGCTAGACCGCCTTCTTTTTGTTAAGGAAGTAGGCGACGTTACCAACGATAATAAAACCAATTATCAATAAGTGACCCAAAGACTGAGCGTCCATTTTGGCGGCACCGGCGCCCGGTGAACCTACCAATACTTCGTATTCTGCCGCACCGCGCAGGCCCTGCAACAGTCCGCTGATCTGGCCTGATTGCACGAAGGGCATGGCGTTGGGGACGCTGACGGTGACTATGCCGGCGGCATAGGTGACACCGTAGGGGCCTTGAACCTGTTTAAGAAACGCGTTATAGCCGGGGTCACCGGTCTGAAAGTCAATAATGAACGCGATGTCGGTGATGTGCGTGATACCGGCCATAATAGGCATACTGGCTACGGGATTGTTGCGGAAATCGCGCTCAAATGCGGTGTGGGGAGCTTCGGCGAAGTTCTTGATCGCCGTTTCCATTCCGGCCAGATAACCGAGGTTGACGAAGTCCGTTCCGTATACTATGTCGTACTTCTTGCTGACGTGGTCAAGCACCTGTTCGGCGAACATGGGCCCGGCGTCTACGAACGAAACCATAATGGTTCGAACACCGCGCTGGGCGAGATGTTCGGCGACGATAAGCGCCTGGGGATGCACGTCAGGAGACCCACCGGGGGAATAGTCCATAACAAACAGAGCGACATCACGGGCAGGGTCAAGGGCCTGTACCAGGTCATAGACCTTTTGTGTGGTCATATTGACCTCAAGAGGAATACCGAGGGGGCGAAACATAGGAATAAGTAATACAACAAGCAACAATGTGTAAATGACCCTGCGGTCGATCTGCTGAAGTTTGTCCAACCAATTCATCTTCAGGACACCTCCTTTCTTACAATATTATTCGCTACCGAGATGGCCGCGGTCGATACCAAGCAGGATACGCATACTGGCGGCAAAACCACCGATAGCAACACCGAGCCGGATGCCGCGCTGACCGGCCATATTGACCACGTCAAGCAACCACTTGCCGATAACCGGGAATTTGCTCCATATAAGAGCGCCAATTGGAGCACTGGCCATCATCATAATGATAGCGGCAATCAGTAGCATAGTGGCCTCTGCGCTACGAGCGCGGAAAGCACGATACGACGCCGAAGCCACGTAAAAGGCAATAATGGCAAACATGGCGGCGCCCAGCGGTGACAGAATGTAGTCAAACATGTTCTGGAACAAGGCCCTGGTACCGGCCGTCCCGAAATGTTTGTTAAACACGCCAACGGCAATGAAAATAACCATGGTGCCAATCAAAGCTATACTGTTGATAAAACCAGGCCTCTGATTGGTGATCTTGTTACCGTGAATGCGGGTCAGGTTTACTGCCGCAATACCCACAGCGAAAGCTGATACCAGAACACCCCAGTTGGTAATGTCCGAGGACAAGGTCTTCCAGGTATATTCACCGCCCAGTATTGGTCCTTGCAGGAAATAAGAAGCGATAAGTAACACACCGATGACGAAAGTAATGACTAACGGAACTTCTCTACGCACATCTACACCTCCCTTCTTGTGATGAAATGAATCCGCACATGATTACTTTCGTGTCAAAAGAACCAACCAGTCGCTACCAAAGGTGAGCATAATGGTGCCAACCGAGATAAACACCATACAGATGGCCTTGACGTAGTCCTGACCGGCGATACTGCCGACCTTGATGGGGTCCTGAGAGAGGTACGCACCACCGGCGTAGAGCTCTTCACCCAGTAGCACGTAGTCACAAGCTGCGACGAAAAACGCGGTCTGTGCCATGTTACTGGTGGCAGCGATCTGAATCGCGCCGACTTGAGCTCCGCCTTCCGCAAACAACAGGGATTCGGCCATAAAGTAACCGATCATGATGTTGGCAGCGACCTTCTCACGCACGAAGATACCGAGTACGCCGGCAGCCCAGGCAAACTGAGCCTCGGAGATAAAGCGCACGGTGTCTTCCTTGAACATATCCTGGCGTCCGGCCGCGGCATAAGCTGTGCGGACCAGTTCCTGGATGAGCGGGAAGGACTGGGGGGACTTACAGGTGACGATCAGCTGAGAATTGTACTTGGCTGAAAGCCCCGTAACGTGGGACAGGATGGCGAAGGATGCGAAGGTAGCCGGAGCGTTGGTGTTGGTGATGTCGCCGTATCCGGGAGAATAGTGGATGGGGCGACCCATTTCTGTGGCGCGTCCAATCGCTTCCTCAAGCGCGTCCAAACCGGCCAGGCGGCGCAGCTTTGGATGCATCTTGCCCTGCTTGGTCATCTGCAGTACACCGATAATGGTGACGCCGATGATGATCAACGAGAAGAAAGCAAACATGGTATTGGGGATCATTGACATAGTTTTCACCTCCTTTGGTTTGAGCCTTCGGAGCACCTGATTCTGCACTCCAAAGATGGATATTCGCCCAGTGACGAATTAATCCTGCTCCCGAAAGAGGTAAATTTCGTTTATGAAAAGGCTGAAGCTGTGGCAAGAAAAGAGGAGCCCGGGCAGGGCTCCTCTTTTCGACTATTCTTCTATGTCAAAATTGGCGTAAACCTCTTGAACGTCGTCGTGGTCATCGAGGAGTTCCATTAGTTTCATCAGGCGCACAGCGTCATCCCCCTGGACAGCTACCGTATTACTTGGCACATAAGTAACCTCGGCGCTGACCGGTGTTACACCCTGTTCCTCAAGGGAAGCTTTAACCTGCCAGATGGCCTCGGGGGCACAGGTTATCTGAAAGGAGTCCTCATCGCCCGAAAGATCGTCGGCCCCGGCCTCCGCGGCCATCAGCAACAGTTGGTCCTCCGAAAGAGGCGAATCTTCCCTCTCGACCACTATCATGCCTACTTTGGAGAACATCCAGTTTACGCAACCGGTCTCACCTAGATTCCCGCCGTATTTGGAGAAGAGGTGCCTGATATCGCCGGCAGTGCGGTTACGGTTATCGGTGGCAATGTCCAACATGATGGCTACTCCGCCCGGTCCGTACCCCTCGTAAGTAAACTCTTCGTAGTTGTCACTTTCCGTGCCGCCGATTCCCCGGGCGATAGCGCGATTGATGTTGTCGGTGGGCATGTTGATGGCCTTGGCATTATCTATGGCGATACGCAGCCTGAAGTTAGCTGCCGGATCTCCACCGCCGGCCTTGGACGCCATGATGATTTCCTTGGCAACTTTGGTGAACATCTTGCCCTTGGCTGCATCCTGTTTCGACTTGCGGTGCTTGATCTTAGCCCATTTTGAATGTCCCGCCATGGTGTAATCCTCCTTATGACTGAGGCGTGGGTGGCAGCTTTCGTTTGTGCGCGCTCCCGGCCATGAGTCTTTCTATGCGTTGACGAATCTCCGGTTCGGCTTCACCGGTCAAAATATAGCTGTCCAGTTGCTTATAGCTGAGCCCCATTTCGCCCTCATCGGTCTGGTTTTCCCAGAGCCCCGCAGAGGGAGGCTTGTCAATAATTTCGCCAGGAACGCCGAGTTCGGTCGCCAGGCCCCTGACTTCTGATTTCACCAGCCCGGCAATGGGCATAGCGTCTACGCCGCCATCACCATGTTTGGTGAAATAGCCGACAGTCAGTTCACTGCGATTGCCGGTCCCAAGCACCAGATAGGAATGGACGTTGGCAAAGTAGTAAAGGGTCGACATGCGCAGCCTGGGTTTAAGATTGGCCTTGCTCATGCGGTCCGGTGAAATGTCGGGAGCCGCCTCCAGCAAGGTGCTTAACAACTTGTCATAGGTCGGCCCGAGGTCTACCTCGGCCACAGGAAGATCAAAGGCATGGGCACAAAGCAGAGCGTGCTCCCTATCCTCCGGATTCGAGTGGCAGGGCATAATAACACCCAAAGCGTTTCGCCCCAGGGCGCGTCTGGCCAGGCCGGCCACCACTGCGGAGTCAATGCCCCCACTCAGTCCAAATACCGCACCCTTTAAGCCAGCAGCCTTGACCTGCAATGCTATCCAGTTGCTCAAGTCGTCCGCCATCTGTTTGTAGTTTGACATGATGTACCGCCTTTCTGACGGCGCTTGGCGCTTAGCGCTTAGCGCTCGACAAACAAAAAACATAAATCGTAAATCAAATATTCCGGGAGCGACAAACGACTATCCTCCCGGTCAGACTAGGGACGTTAGACTATAGGCTTTAGACTTTAGACGTTAGACGTTCGAAAAACATCCCTGCTGGAGGCTGGCGGCTGGCGGCTGGCGGCCCTCGTATCGCTAAGCGCCACATACGCCACGGTGTGGCTATACATTAAACCTTATACTGAGAATATCCCCGTCATGAACGATATAGTCCTTGCCTTCCAGGGAAACCAGGCCTTTTTCCTTAAGCTTAGCGGCGGAACCGTGCTCGGCCAGATCGGCATAGCGCATCAGTTCAGCGCGGATAAAACCCCTTTCCAGGTCGGAATGAATTTTGCCAGCCGCCTGTTTGGCGGTGCTGCCCCGGTTTACAGTCCAGGCCCGCACTTCGTCGTCACCCACGGTGAAGAAGGAAATAAGCCCTAGAACCTGATAAGCGGCCCTGGCGATGCGGTCGATACCCGGCTCTTCGATGCCGAGGTCGGCAAAAAACAGCTCCCTGTCCTCGCCACTGAGCTCGGCAATCTCCATCTCGCTGTTGGCGCTGATTTCTACCAGAGACAGGCTCTGCGTCTGACAGTAGGAGTGCAGGGCTTCTTTGCCGGGATAATGGCCGGAACCCAGCTGGGCGTCATCAAGATTTGCCACTACTATGAGAGGTTTGTCAGTGAGAAAGGTGTAGTGGGCAATCACTTCACGCTCTTTTTCGTCAAGTACAATCTGGGAAAAGGGTAGCTCCTGCTCCAGATGCTGTAGAATTTTGCCCAACACTTCGGCTTCAGCCGCCGATTGAGGAGGTTTCTTCTTGGCCTCCTGGATGCGATTGATACGCTTGTCGACGAACTCCATGTCGGCCATCAACAGTTCAAAAGCCACTGTCTGCACATCACGAACGGGGTCAATTGTGCCTTCCACATGTTCGAGATCGCTGTGGAAAACACGGACCACATGAATGAGTGCATCAGCCTTGCGCACCGAATCGAGAAAGGCGTTGCCTATGCCCTGCCCCTCCGAAGCCCCTCGCACGAGACCAGGGACATCAATGGCCTCAATTTGGGCATAGGTAGTCTTTTTCGGCCTGTATAGCCCCGCAAGGAAATCAATGCGCTTGTCAGGCACCCGCGCCATGGCTACATTGGCTTCGGTGCGGCCAGAGAAGAACTTGCTGGTCTCAGCTCTGGCGCCGCTGAGAAGATTGAATACCGTGGTCTTACCCACCATGGGGAGACCGATAATACCACATGTCGGCATCTATTCCTGACCGCCTTCCTCATTACCCATCTCAGCGTAAATACTGGCCACTTCCTGCACTGCGCCGTTGATGATGCGCTGTACATCGGAGAAAATGGTACCGAAACGCATCTCCTTCTCTACGTACTCGCGAATCAGGCTGTTGAGGAAGACAATCTCCCGCCGTTTGTTAATACTCTCAATTTCGGCAGGATCAGCCTCGGCGCCGGTCATTATTTTGGTGTCGTACTCCAGTTCAGTGCGACGAAAATCCAGGAACATTTTCAGGGTTGCCGGGTCCTGCCGAAGCCTGTCGGCAGCAGCTAAAAGGTCCTTGTATTCGGGCGACTGGCGCAGCGCTCTGACCAGTTCGTGTGCTTTGTCGTGAATAAGCAATAGTGCCACCTCCGTTTTGTTCTCAGGATATTATATACCAGACGGGGCAAGCTGCAAACCAGACCCGGAAATCGAGAGACCGAATGGCGAAAAACCCTCTATTATGTGTAATTAGAGCGACTAACATGATATAATCACCAATTGAACTACGTGATATTGTGCACATTATAGGAGGAGATGGGAATTGGACGACCCTGGGGGTCCATACCGATTAGCCCTGGTAGCGGTTTTCCTGCTGTTCTCGGCTTTCTTTTCGGGATCGGAGACCGCGCTTTTTGCTGCTCCGAAACACCTGCTGCGCAAGTTGCGCCTCGGCAAAGCCGAGCACATGGTGACTGAGTTGACGGGAAGGCCAGAAGTCACGCTGTCGACTATCCTTATCGGCAACACACTGGTCAACGTAGTGTTCACCGGCAGCGTAACCGCTCTGGTGCTGGCTACTGCGCTACAGCGCGAGGTGGCAGAGATATATGCCACAATTCTTTCGTTTCTCATCCTTCTCACTTTTGGTGAAGTTGTGCCCAAGGTTGTGGCGGCCAACCGACCTGTGGCCTTTCTCAGTGTTGCACTAACACCGCTCTACTGGTGGAGCCGGCTACTAACGCCGGTGTCATATCTGCTGGGCAACCTCTGCCGTGTCATAGATCGTTTCTTCCCCGCTCCCACAGACTCTCTGCGGGTAGCAAGGGAAGACGTAATTGGAGCGGCCCTCATTGAGGGCAAATCCAGCGGACAGATTTCTGACACCGCCGGGGAAACTATCCTGAATATTTTCGATACAGACACCACGCCGGTGCGCAGGGTGATGACCCGACGCCAGGACATAAGAGCAGTGTCGGTGAACGCCGGCATCAGCGAGGCTGCAGAACTGATGCTTAAAACAGGGTATTCCCGACTGCCTGTTTACCAGGACACTCTGGATAACCTGGTGGGGCTGATATATATGAAAGACCTGCTCCTCACAGACACTGGCTCTGTGACACTGCAGCATTTGTTGCGCCCGTTAATGTCTATACTTCCAGGTGAATCAGTGGAGAAAGTCCTTAAGATACTGGGAACAAAGCGGACTCATATGGCGGCGGTGCGCAGTCAAACGGGAGAACTGCTTGGCATTATTACCCTGGAGGATTTGGTGGAGGAAATCGTGGGAGAAATAGTTGATGAACATGATGCCCCGCCAGTAAGGGGGGACGACTGATGGATTGGGCGATTATTATACGTCTTGGGTTGCTTATGTTCAGCCTGTACCTTGTGAGCTTTTTCGCTTCGATGGAGGCTTCCTTCAGCGCAGTGGACAGGCTGGCGCTTTCGCACCTCGCCTCGCGCAAACAGGAGGACGCCACAGAGGCCCTGGGCCTGAGTGAGGACAGGGAGCAACTGCTGGCCACCATATTGCTGGGTACCAACCTCTCTGTGGTGCTATTCACCGTGACCAGTACCAGCCTGGCCCTGGAGTTTGCGCCCTTTGGCGCCTATACCTTGACCCTGACATCGCTGATCGTGGTGCTTCTGGTCAATATCTTTGGCGAACTTATCCCCAAGAGCAGGGCTGCCCGCTCCCCTTTGCGAGTGGCTCTGAAAGGTACCCGCGCTTTGAAGAGGGTTTACCGCCTCGTTTCACCCTTATCCTACCTGCTGGTGGCATTGCCCAAGCGCCTGCTCAGCGCCGATATGCCCGAAAGCGATGAAACGCAGATCCGCCATATGGTGGAATACGCGGAGGAGCAGTCAGAACTGCCACAGTCTGAGAGGGACATGATTTTTGGTCTGCTGGATAGCGGACATACCCCCGTACGGGAAGTAATGGTCCCGAGGATCAATGTGGTAGCAGCCGATATTGAAGATGACATGGATGAAATTCTGCGTCTGGTTAGAGACAGTGGTTTCTCGCGCATCCCGGTATATTCCGAGAGCATCGACGACATAGTGGGCATACTTTACGCCAAGGACCTGTTGCGACACCTGTACACGCCAGCGGGCCTGTCATCCCTTAAGCTCAAAGAAATCCTGCGCCCGGCCATGTTCATTCCGGGAAGCAAGCGCGTGAGCGAGCTCCTCAAGGAGTTGCGGGAGAGTCGCACCCACATAGCCATGGTCATAGATGAATACGGCGGAGTAGAGGGCCTGGTCACAATAGAAGATTTGCTGGAAGAGATTGTCGGCGAAATTCGTGATGAGTATGATCAGGACGAAGAACTAATAGCCATCACCCGGCAGAGCGACGGTTCCTGGCTGATTCACGGTCGCATCAGCATGGAAGACCTTGATGAGGAACTTGGCATTGCTCCGGACGATATTGATGCCACTACCGTGGCCGGTCTTATCTTCGAGAGACTGGGCAGAATCCCTAAGAAGGGTGACTTTATCGAAGAAGGATCCTACCTTTTGCGGGTGGAGAAGATGTCCGGCAGACAAATAACCTTGATCCGGGTGAATTCATTAACTGAATAAGTATTTAACTTCGATTAAGTTACTGGTATAAATACATAAACCCTTTGATATTTCTGTCGCAAAGGTGTATTATGTTAGGGAGTGCGACCGTGTTTCCTGAGGTAGGCAGGGCATATGGGCGCACAGAATACTTTAAAATCATGGAGGTACACAAGTGAAGAGACTTATGACTTTTGCATTGGTGCTCGCTCTGGCCGCAACAGTACTTATCGGTTGCACACCAAAAGAGCCCCCGGCACCCCCTGCACCCGTATACGTTTACAACAACGGCACTTTCTTCGCCTCGTCTAACGCCACTGCCCGTGGCTACATGACAGCCGAAGTTACCATCGAGAACGACAAGATTACTGCTGTTACCCTGGTAGGTTACGGCAACCTGGCTACCGAAAAGGATGAGACCTACGGTGCCGCCGCCGGCTACACCGGTTACCACGAAATGAAGGCTGAACTTCCCAAGGCCTTCGTAGAAAAGAACACCTGGGACGTCGACATCTACACCGGCGCTACCAGCAGTTCTAACCAGTCCAAGCAGGCTGTCCAGCGCGCCATGGAAAAGGCTCTGGTTAACAAGCCCGCCGGCGGCAAGTACTACGATGGAATGTTCATGGCCATGTCCGATGTCGGTGGCCGCGCTAACGACTGGGCTGTAGTTCTCGTAACCATTGAGAACGACAAGATAGTCGAAGTTGTTATCAATGAAACCCGCAACGTCACTAACGACGCAGGCGTAACGAGCAAGGCGTTTAAGGATGCGGAGTACGCATGGGATGAGTACCACGAAGCACTGATCGAGCTGCCCAAGGCTTTCATTGCTAAGAACAGCGCTGAAATCGACGTCTTCACAGGCGCCACCGGTACCAGCACCAACGCTATGCAGGCTGTTGCCAGAGCTCTGGAGCTGGCCACCCGCTAGTACTAAGACGATCACTTGATTACCTACCAAAGAGCAGGCGCATGCCTGCTCTTTTTGCATGGCGCTGACGGGCGCTTAGCGCTTGGCGCTTGGCGCTTAGAGGGTGAGCCACCAGCCGCCAGCCACCAGCCGCCAGGAGGAGCGAGGGACGTGCGCTTAGCGCAAGACTCCTCCTCTCACGCCCTACTCCAAGAACTAAGAGCTAAGAGCCAAGAGCCCCTAATCCAGGCTTGTCTGAGCTACAAAGCCTCTGTCGTCGCCGCTGACCCGCTGGACACGGGGGCGCGGCAGCAGCTTAACCTGGGGCACACCTTTGCCCATGCATTGGAGGCGGTGGGGCAGTACAGCGAGTATAACCACGGGCAGGCGGTGGGGTTGGGGCTTCTGGCGGCGCTGAGGCTTTCGCAATTGAGATTTGGGCTGGAGCGGAAAGTCGAAGACGAGGTGAGAAAGCTGCTGGGTGGATTGGGCCTGCCCACTTGTACCACTTACGGTTACGAGGACTTGCAGCCTTACTTTAAAGCGGACAAAAAGAGCGCGGCGGGCAAGCCGCGGTTTGTGGGGCTTAAGGCCCTCGGAGAATACGCCATGATAGAAAACGCCAGCGAGGACGAGCTGCGGCAGGCTTTACAGGCTATTTTCTGCCAGCCACTTTAGGTCCTGCGGCAGGATTAAGGCCTAAATGCGAGAACTTAACTCAGGTAGCAGAAATATTTACTGCATATATTTAAGGAGGTAACCGCTTGCTAGCCATTAAGAAGGGAAAACTTTACACGGTAACCGCCGGGATCATCGACGAAGGCACCATTTTGATCGATGACGGCAAGATAGTCGCCATAGGCAAGGGCATCAGCATACCCGAGGGCGCAGAGATTATCGACGCAGAGGGCAAGGTTGTCACCCCGGGCATTATCGACGCCCACGCCCACGTTGGCATCTGGGAAGAGGGTATGGGTAACGAAGGCATTGACGTTAACGAAGCCACCAACCCGGTAACACCCCAGGTGCGCGCCCTGGACGGCATTAACCCCGAAGACATGGGTTTGCGCGACGCGTACCAGATGGGCGTTACCGCCATATGGTGCCCGCCGGGCAGCGCCAACATCATCGGCGGCGAAGGGGTTACCATGCGCACCAAGGGCAACTCCATGGACGAAATGGTCATGGTGGAGCTTTCGGGCCTGAAGGCGGCTTTCGGCGAGAACCCCAAGGGCGCCTACGGCAACCGCAAGATTATGCCCTCTACCAGAATGGGTTCGGCTGCGGTGATGCGCGAAGCATTGCTGAAGACCAAGCACTACCTGGGCAAGATCGCCAAAGCCGGAGATGACGAAAGCAAGCTGCCGGACAAGGACCTGGGCCTGGAGGTAATCGCCAAGGTGCTGCGCAAGGAGATTCCCATGAGGATTCATGCGCACCGGGCAGACGACATTATGACGGCCATACGCATTGCCGAAGAATTCGACATTAATATCACCATTGAGCACGGCACGGAAGCCCATAAGGTGGCGGGGGAACTGGCGAAGCGCAACATCCCCGTGGTTATTGGACCGGCGCTGTGCGCCCGTTCCAAGGTAGAGGTAAAGGATACTTCGCTGGCGACGCCGGCTATTTGCCACGCCGCCGGGGTGAAGTTTGCCCTGCTGACCGACCATCCCATCATCCCGGTGGGTTACCTGCCTCTGGCTGCGGCCATGGCGGTGAAGTACGGTCTGCCGGAAGACGTGGCTCTGGCCTCCATTACTCAGACCGCCGCAGAGATCAGCGGCGTGGGCGAGAGGGTCGGCAGCCTGGAAGTGGGCAAGGAAGCGGACATTGTGGTGTGGACAGGCCACCCGTTTGAGACCGAGACCAAGGTGGAAGCCACCATTATGGCAGGCGCAGTGGTCTACCGCCGCGGCGAAGGGAGTGTTTCATGTTGCTAGCCATTAAGAACGCGACATTGTTGACTGTTACTAAGGGTGTTATTGAAAATGGCACTTTGCTTATAGAAGATGGCAAGATTGCGGCGCTGGGGCAGGACGTTGTGGTCCCGGCGGCAGCGCAAGTGATAGACGCCAAGGGCGGCTTTGTCTGCCCCGGTTTTGTGGACGCCCATACGGCTCTCGGGCTGAAGGAAGATTCTACCCGCTGGGAGGGAGCCGACCACAACGAGATCACCAACCCGGTGGTGCCCCATATGAGGGCTCTGGACGGCTTTAACCCCCACGACGAAGCACTGCCCACAGCCAGGGAAGGCGGTGTCACCACCACTTTGGTAAGCCCGGGCACGCTTAATGTGCTGGGCGGCATTGCCGCGGTCTTTAAGACCAGTCAGAGCGACACGGCGGACGCCATGTATGTAAAGGAGTTTGCCGTGAAAGTTGGCCTGGGGAATGACGTTAAGGGCCAGTGGGGCGGCGAAAAGAAGATGCCCAGCACCCGCATGGGCACGGCCGCCATGCTGCGCGAGGCCCTGCAGGGCGCGCGCAACTACATGAAGAAGCAGGAAAACGCCGAGAAGGCGCCGGATTTTGACCTTAAGCAGGAGACTCTGGCCCGGGTACTGCGGGGCGAACTGCCACTGCTGGTACACGCACACCGCGCAGACGACATCTACACGGCGCTGCGCATTTCGGCGGAGTTTGGTGTCACCATGATCCTGACCACCGGCACCGAAGCCCACAAGCTGGCCAAGGAACTGGCGGCGCGCAACGTGCCGGTTATTGTGGGTCCTCTGGCGCAGGCCCGCATGAAGGTGGACACCGCCGGTCGCACCATTATTACCCCTGGGGTATTAGCGGAGCACGGCGTGAAGGTGGCCCTGACCACGGATCACCCCTCCACGCCTTCCTACATGCTGCCCTTTAGCGCCGGACTGGCCATTCGCGGCGGGATGGACCCGCAGGAAGCCCTGAAGGCCATAACCATTAACGCCGCCGAGATTATCGGCATGGGCGACAGAGTGGGCAGCCTGGAAGTAGGCAAGGACGCCGATGTCCTTATTTTGGACGGACACCCGCTGCGGCTGCGTTCGCGCATTCAAACGACAATTATTAACGGCAAGGTAGAGTATCAGCTTTAGTAGAGGAGAATTGTTGTGGCAAGTGTTTTAGTAATCCATGGACCAAACCTTAATCTGCTGGGACACAGGGAGCGTCAGGTGTACGGCCTGACCACCCTGGCCCAGATCGACTACATGATACACGAGAAGGCGGACGAACTGGGTTTGCAGGTGGAAGTGGCGCAGCACAACAGCGAGGGCGAAATAATTGAAGCCATTCACCAGGCCATCGTCACCCACAGCTGCATCATCATTAACCCGGCCGCTTACACCCATTACAGCTACGCCATTCGCGACGCGCTGGCGGCTACCGGTTTGCCCTGCATCGAGGTTCACCTTTCGAACATATATTCCCGTGAGGAGTTTCGTGCCAAGTCGGTGATTTCCCCGGTGGTGGTGGGGCAGATAAGCGGTTTTGGCCCGCAGGGATATCTGCTGGCGCTGCAGGCGGCGGCCAACCTGACGGGCAACGGCCCGGCAGTGCAGACCTAGACAGAGAAAGCGAGGAAGCCAAGTGACAGCACACAGACTTAATAACTTGAGGCAGTCTTTGCCGGAGAACGTCGACGCGCTGCTGGTCCTTAAGCCGGAAAACCGCGCCTATGTCAGCGGTTTTACCGGGTCTAACGGCTATCTCATTGTGGGCAAAAAAGGCGACATGATGCTTACGGACTTCCGCTACACCGAGCAGGCGGCGGCACAGTGCCCCGGCGTCAACATCATCGACTACGCGCCGGATCTTTACGTCAGCCTGAACGACGCGATGAAAGCTGCGAACATAGTGCAGCTTGGCTTCGAAGGGGACTTTGTGCCCCACGCCACCTGGGTAACCCTGCAGGAAAAGCTTGAGGTAGAGCTGGTACCTTGTTCGGGCCTGGTGGAAAAGCTGCGCATGCTGAAAGACGAAGGCGAGCTAGCTTCCATGCAGAAGGCTGCGGAAATAGCCGAGTCCGGTCTCACCGAAATACTCTCGCTGATAAAACCCGGGGTTATGGAAGAATATGTGGCCATGGAACTGGAGGTCGCCATGCGACGCCTGGGATCACAGGGGCTGCCTTTCCCCATTATCGCGGCTTCGGGCCCGAGATCCAGCCTGCCCCACGGCAGAGCCTCCCAGCGCAAGATTATGCCCGGCGACTTCTTGACTCTGGACTTTGGCGCTATGTACAATGGATACTGCTCGGATATTACCCGCACCTTTGTGGTGGGTAAGGCCACGGCAGAGCAACGCCGCGTTTATGACGTTGTGTACAAGGCGCAGCTGAAGACTCTGGCCGCGGTGCGGCCGGGCATGCTGGGCAAAGACGTAGATAAAGTAGCCCGTGATTACATCGGCGAACATGGCTACGGCGAGCGTTTTGGCCACGGCCTGGGGCACGGCGTGGGTCGCATGGTTCACGAAGGACCCAGCGCGGGAAGCAAATCCGAGGACACCCTGGCCGCCGGCCATGTCATAACCGTAGAGCCTGGCATCTACATCCCCGAATGGGGCGGCGTGCGCATCGAAGACATGGTGGTTGTCACCGACACGGGTTACAGGAATTTTAATAAGTTTACCAAGGAGTTAGTGGAGCTAGGGTAGGCGGCCGCAAGGTAGCCGGAGAGCTCTTGGCTGCTAGCTCTTAGCTCTTAGGAATGCATACAAGGAGCCGAACTCCCAAGAGCCAAGAGCCAGGAGCCAGAAGCCCCTGCTTCGAAGCCTTCATGATGAAAGGGGTACAATGATGATTTCAACCAACGAGTTTCGCACGGGGATGACCATAGAAATGGACGGGCAGGCTTTCCAGATAGTGGATTTTCAGCACGTCAAGCCGGGCAAGGGTGCCGCTTTTGTGCGCGCCAAGATCAAGAACGTGGAGAGCGGTGCCGTACAGGAACTGACCTTCAGGGCAGGGGAGAAAGTCAACCGGGCCCACGTGGAGCGCAAGGAAATGCAGTATCTTTATGATGCCGGCAATTTCTACACCTTTATGGACACCGAGAACTACGAACAGATTAACGTCAACCACGACGTCCTGGGCGACGACATCAAGTTCCTTAAGGAGAATGAGAACGTCACCATGGTCATCTATAATGACCGCGTCATTGGCGTTGAGCTTCCCTACTATGTGGAACTGGTGATTGCCGACACAGCGCCGGGCTTTAAGGGTGACACCGCCCAGGGCGGCAGCAAGCCGGCCACCATGGAGACAGGCCTTGTGGTCAACGTGCCCTTCTTTGTTAACACCGGCGAAAAGATTCGCATTGATACCCGCACTAAGGAATACCTTGATAGAGTCTAGGATTTTTAACCAGGGAAGCTTATGCTTCCTTTTTTTATGATATAATAGTTCAGGTAGTCACAAACTTTGTGGCTGTTGTTTGACAAGTTCGACAACTGCCGCGGATTCGAGAGGAGAGTTGCTCCCATGAATATTCCCAAGCCTACCATTGAGCGTTTGCCTCTATATATGCGTTGCCTCGCCCGACTCAGGGATAGCGGGGTAGAAGTGGTTTCTTCAGAGGAATTGGGACGCCTTCTGGCCATTACCTCGGTGCAAATACGCAAGGACCTGGCCTATTTTGGCGAGTTCGGCCGCCGCGGCGTCGGTTACGATGTGGAAGAGTTGCTAAACCAGATAACCTCCATACTGGGCGCTGACAGACCCCGCAAACTGGCTCTGATAGGCGCCGGACATCTGGGGCAGGCTCTGGCAAACTACGACGGCTTTCGCGAGCAGGGCTTTAACATTACCGCCGTGTTTGACTCCGACCGCAGCAAGGTGGGCGGGGCTCTGGCCGGGCAGACCATAATGCACACCGAACAGATGGCCCAGGTTCTGGGTAAGAGCGAAATAGAGCTGGCCATAGTGGCAGTTCCCGGTCCGGCAGCGCAAAAGGTTGCCGATGTGCTGGTCCAGGCCGGCATTAAAGCCATATGGAACTTTGCTCCTATACGCCTGGAGGTGCCCCACACAGTTGAAGTACGGCAGGAGAACCTGATCGTCGGCCTGATGGCGCTGTCGTATCATCTGGCGCAAGAGGGTAAGGGGTAGGGGAGAGCCGCCAGCCGCCAGCCACCAGCTACCAGGCGCCAGCCACCAGGCGAGGTTACGACAGCCTGATAAGCCTGATAAGGACTGATGGGCGCTGATAGAGGATGGGATTACCAGACACAGCTACCACAGTCGGGGACACGGCGACCACTGGGGGCACGGGTGCTTGGCGATTGGTGGAACGCGGGAGCGTTGTCAGTTGTTCGTTGTCAGCTCTTCTTAGAACGTAGCGGCGAGACCGTGGCTCGCGGTGGGGAGCAATCAGCAGTGAGCATTCAGCATAGGGCATGTCGGTGACATGTCCTTGTTTTGTAGGGGCACAGCATGCTGTGCCGTTTAATTAATAGCCACCATTACTCCTTAAAAACGGCACAAATGGTATAATAGGGCTAGTTTCAAGGGGGAGTGGTAGCATGTTTCGCAAGAGTGACCAACTGGACGTCTTTAGCCATTTCATGTACGAGCAAATGGTTCCTGCTAAACATAAGTTGCGGCAGTTCAAAGCTGCTGTTGACCTATCAATGGTTGACTCGCTGGTATATGATTCATACTCATGGAACGGTAAGGGAGCCCCTGGTTACGACCCCACGGTTCTGTTTCAATTGCTACTACTCCAGCGGATTTACAACTTGAGCCTCTCGCAGGTGCTTGACCGTGCCAATACCGACGCTGCATTTAGATGGTTTATCGGCATTAACACATCAGATGAGTTGCCCTGCAAAGCTACCTTGAGTAACTTCGCTCGTTTGCGCATGGGTAACATCAAGCTACGCAAGATTTTCCGGGATGTTGTCGTGCAGGCGCGTGCCAAAGGAATGATCAAAGGCACCAGAGTGGTGGTTGATGGGACCATAGTTCTGGCCAACACCAAGCTTAAGGCTCACGGCACGGTAGTGGTTATGACTGCGCGACGGTTGCTGAAACGGGCTGGGCTGTGGGGAAGTGTGCAGTTGCCTGCAAGCACAGACTTGGAGGAGAGAATCGCCTTCGCCAGGTCTGTAATTGAGAAGTTGAAGAATGTGGAGCTTACGCCGCGGCAAAGGAGAACAGCAGACGTGCTGGAAACGATGCTTGATGGTCAGGGCAAGCCAGACAAGATAGCGACTCCAGTTGATCCGGAGGCTAGAGTAGCCTACAGGAATAGACAACAGAAGCTAGGGTATAACGCCATCATTGCCATGGACGCGGATTCCGAGATCATCACGGCTTTGAGCTTTGTTCCTGCCAATCATGATGAGGGATCCTACCTCAAAGAAGTCTTCGAGAGCCACGTAGAGTCCACAGGTATAGTCCCCGAGCAACTGTTTGCAGATTCGGCCTATGGCCACGGCGAGAACTATCGCGATCTCCACTCAAAGGGAGTAGAAGCCCTGATCCCTAAGAAATCCAACGGACAACGCAACTCACCCTTTCACAAGGACAAGTTCATTCTGACGCAGGACAACAGGCTCATCTGCCCAGAGGGACGCGTAGCAACCAACCCGGTGAAGTTTGACGGTGAGGAAGGACTTAAGTTTACGTTCGATCCAGCAGATTGTGGCCAGTGCCCTAAGAAGGATGAATGCACCAAGGCGAAAGCACGAGCAGTCGAGTTCAATCGTTACCACAAGGACGTAGCGAGAGCCAGGTTGCTACTAACAAGAAATCGCAACCATGTGCTTACCCGCATGGCAATTGAACACAAGAACTCCGAGCTCAAGTGCCGACATGGCCTCGATCGGTTAGAGGGAATAGGTCTTGTAGCCGGTGAGTTTCAAGCCTTGCTCTCTGCGATTGTCACTAACATAAAGCGCATTACTGTCCTCTGCCGGAAGCAGTGGATAGCCTGTTCGGGTTAGCTCTCGATAGAGAGTGAGCCAAGCAAGACGAACCCGTAGCCCATGACAGGGTGGTTCCCACTCAATTTATGTCACTCTAGTAGCATATCCTGAAACAGAGGTGAACTTTTGCCTTATAGCATCCTGTAAAACAGCGATAAATGGACGGTATAGCATGCTGTGCCCCTACCATTCCTTGCCTCCTAACGCGATAAACATGCGCAAAGCCGGTTACTTCCCGACTGCTTAGTGCAGAACGCCAAATGCCGAGTGCTACTCACTAGCGCCTCACGTCCAACGTCTAACGTCTAACCCCACGTCTCCCCCTGGCGGCTGGCGGCTGGCGGCTGGTAGCTATTCTACGCCTTCCCGTTTGAGCCGAACTCGCGGATTTTGGCCACTACCGCTTCCTTGATGGCATCCCGGGCGGGGCCGAGATACTTGCGTGGGTCGTACATTTCGGGCTTGGCAGCCAGCACTTCCCGCACCTTGCGGGCCGAGGCCAGCTGGTTTTCGGTGTTGACATTGATCTTGGCCGTGCCAAGGGAAATCGCCCTCTGAATGTCCTCAAGTGGTATGCCGGTACCGCCATGTAACACCAAAGGTATTCCGGTGGTCCGACCGATAATCTCCATGCGCGCAAAACCGAGCTTCGGCTTACCCTTGTAGGGGCCATGTACCGAGCCGAGTGCAGGGGCCAGGCAGTCAACCCCGGTAGCTTTTACCAGTTCTTCACACTCTTCGGGTATGGCGTAGGCCTGTTCCGCCTCGGTTACCGACAGGTCGTCCTCCTGACCGGCGATGCGGCCAAGCTCAGCCTCTACAGAGATACCCAGCGCATGTGCCACATCTACCACGCGGCGCGTCAGAGCAATGTTCTCAGCCAATGGATGGTGAGAACCGTCGATCATTACCGAAGTGAAGCCGGCGTGAATTGCCTTCATGCAGGCCTCGAAGGAAGAACCGTGATCCAGATGCAATGCCACAGGGACTGTGACTCTGTATTCCTTCATCAGGGACTTCACCATAGCGACAACCACGCTATATCCACCCATGTACTTGACGGCACCTTCGGACACACCGCAAATGAGCGGAGACTTCTCCTGTTCGGCGGCCAGCAAAATAGCCTGGATAAACTCCAGGTTGTTAAGGTTAAAGGCACCGACGGCATATCCCTCACTTTTGGCTTTGTTAAGCATGTCTTTCATTGAAACAAGCATGACCAAAACACTCCCTTCCTTACCCATAGAATTCCCTCTTCGCAGACGTAATCCTGCTCCCTCGTGGGGAGGAAAACGTCACAAAATGACGAAAACCAGTACAATGTCCAATAAGGAGGTCTACTATGGAAAACATTCTTTTCACACCGTCAAAGATCGGCCCGGTGTCACTGCGGAACCGGATTGTACTACCACCTATGTGTCAGTACAGCGCCGGTGACATGGGACTGGCCAACCCTTACCACACCGCTCATTACGGGGTGCGCGCCCTAGCTGGCGCGGCGCTTACCATACTGGAAGCAACAGCAGTAACTGCCGACGGCAGGATTTCTGGCTGCGACCTTGGCCTGTGGGACGATGCTCACGTAGAGCCACTGGCTCGCCTGGCGGAGACCATAGCCTACTTTGGCTCGGTCCCCGCGGTTCAGCTTGGACACGCCGGACGCAAGTCATGGGCTGGTGTAGACCGCCTGCTGGCACCCTCGGCCGTCGCTTTTTCGCCTGAACACCGTGTGCCTGAAGCCATGAGTATCTCGGACATAGCTGAGGCCATTGACGCCTTTGCGGAGGCTACTCGCCGGGCCGTCGCCGCAGGGTACAAAGTGATGGAACTCCACGGGGCTCATGGTTATCTCATACATCAGTTCATCTCCCCGCTTTCCAACAGACGTACCGACCGGTATGGAGGAAGCAGGGAGAACAGGCACCGTTTTCTAAAGGAGACTGTGGCAGCCTGCCAACCCCACATCGGACCAGATTGCGCTCTCACTGTCCGGGTGTCCGCCAGCGAATACGACGCTAACGGCTACACACTGGAAGACATCATCGCTCTGTGTCTGGAACTTGAGGCTATGGGCATGGCGGCAATACACGTCAGCAGCGGCGGCAGCGTTCCCGTCAGGCCCGAAGTGTGGCCGGGCTACCAGCTGCCATTGGCCAGGGCCATAAAGCAAAGTGTGGCCATACCGGTCATTGCCGTGGGGTTGCTGGGTGAGCCTTCTTTGGCCGAGTATGCCCTGCGCAATCAGGATTGCGACCTTGTGGCTGTGGGACGCGCATACCTTCACGACGCACAATGGCCTGTGCGGGCTGCCAAGGCTCTGGAAGCCGACCTGCCTATTCCCGAGCCCATGAAGAAGGCTCTCTTGCGCTAGAGCAGAACGATTAGTGCTACTCCTCAAATGATAGTCCTCGTTCGATCTTTGCGGTTTATGCTACGTTACCCTGGGGGGTGATTTCAGCAAATGCGAGCGACAACTAGATCGTTTATTCTGGCCCTGACACTATTACTCATCACTCTCGCGGGATGCACCGCGCCCGTTAATCTGCACGGTAAAAGGGTGGCTCTGCTGGTAGACGAGCGTTATCTCCATGTCTATGCGAAAGCCACCATTGAAGCCGTTGAAAAACATGGCGGCACCGTGGTGGTGGTTGCGCCCCAAGTAGGGCTGGTTACCGCTATGGACGAGCCACGCCAGACCATAGAAGCAGAAGTAGCCATCGGTGATGTAGACCCCAGCGATTTTCACGCTCTGGTGATACCGGGCGGGTTTTCTGGAGAACGACTGGTCAAATCAGCCGAAGCCCTGTCACTCATAAGACATTTTCACAGACAACGAAAACTTATAGCCGGGATCTGCGCCGGAACAGGAGTTATGGCTCATGCGGGAGTTCTGGAGGGGATCAAGGCGACCGGTACCGCCTCGTCCACCATAGAAGCGGGTGGCGGCGTCTACGTGCCCGGTCCTGTGTCGGTGTCGGACCTGGTCATAACCTCGCAAAGCAGCGGCATGGAAGAGTTCAACCGCACATTAATTGAGGTACTGGGTAAAGCCAGGTAAAAAGGAAGGACCACCTTGCCAGGTGGTTCTTCCTTCTTGCTTTGATATTGCTATGTGGGACCTTCTCCGGCTATGCCTTCTGCATTTTGGACCAGGTGTCCTTTAGACCTACGATGCGGTTGAAAACGGGGCGGCCGTCCTGTGATACAGACTCCAGGAAGAAATATCCCTGTCGCATGAACTGAAAGCGGGTTCCCGCGGCCATGTCCGCCACGCTCTGTTCCACCAGGGCGTTGCCAAGGACTGTGAGCGAATCCGGATTGATTATTGAAGCAAAGTCCTCGCTGGCGCCTGGGTTTTCCACGGTGAACAGGTTGTCGTAAAGGCGCACTTCCGATTGTACTGCGTGCTTCGCCGATACCCAATGCAGCGTGCCTTTGACCTTTTTGCCGCTGTTGGCGCCGCCACTTCTTGTTTCCGGGTCATAACTGCAGCGCAGTTCCACCACATTGCCTTCGGCATCCTTGACGACGTCATCGCAGCGGATAATATACGCGCCTTTTAGCCGCACTTCTCCACCCGGCACCAGCCTGAAGAACTTGCGCGGGGGGTCTTCCATGAAGTCGTCCGCCTCGATATAGACCTCACGGCAGAACGGCACCTCGCGGCTTCCGGCATCTGGGTTCTCAGGGTTGTTTTCTACATGCAGGGTTTCAGTCTGACCGTCAGGATAGTTGGTGATTACTACCTTAAGGGGCTTCAGCACCGCCATGATACGTGACGCGCTGCTGTTTAGCTCTTCCCTTATGCAGTGCTCCAGGACGGCTAAGTCTACTGTGCTGTCTGCCCGGGCCACACCGATGCGCTCGGCAAAATTCTGTATGGAACTGGCAGTGTAGCCTCTGCGGCGAAGCCCGGCAATTGTGGGCATGCGGGGATCATCCCAGCCCGCAACGTGTCTGTCCTGCACGAGCTTAAGCAACTTGCGTTTGCTCATCACTGTATAAGTCAGGTTCAGCCGGGCAAACTCAATCTGCCTGGGCCTGTCAGACGCCGTAAACCCGGTGTTCTCCAGAAACCAATCGTAAAGGGGACGGTGGTCGTCGTATTCTATGCTGCACAGTGAATGGGTGATACCTTCAAAGGCATCAGATAAGGGATGTGAATAGTCGTACATGGGATAAATGCACCATTCATCGCCGCTGCGATGGTGTTCGGCGTGCATTATGCGGTACAAAACCGGGTCGCGCATATTGATGTTGGGCGAGGACATGTCAATCTTGGCACGCAATACCCGCGAGCCCTCGGAGAACTCGCCAGCCCGCATTCGGCGGAAAAGATCAAGGTTTTCTTCCACCGAGCGACTGCGATACGGGCTGTCCTTCCCAGGCTCGGTCAAAGTTCCCCGATACTCCCTGGTCTGGTCCTTGTCCAGATCGCAAACATAGGCCTTACCGTCAATAATCAGGCCCTCGGCCAGTTCGTAAAGCCGCTCGAAATAGCCGGAGGTGAAAAACAGCCGATCCTGCCATTCCGCACCCAGCCAATGGATATCGTCAATAATCGCTTCCACAAACTCGGTCTCTTCCTTGACGGGGTTAGTATCATCAAAGCGCAGGTTGAACTTTCCCCCGTAAAGCTGAGCGGTGGAATAGTTGAGCAATATAGCCTTAGCGTGGCCGATATGCATGTAGCCGTTCGGCTCCGGGGGGAAGCGGGTATGTACCCGGTCGTATCGCCCGCTGGCCAGATCCTCGTTTATCTGGGTATGGATGAAGTTGCTACCTGTATCTGCAGTGCTCATTGTCCTGCCCCCTTAGGAAGTTATCCTATTTTTGTTCAACGGAAAGCCCGCAAATCCTCTTTGTGCGCTAAACATTAACTACGGACCGTACACGGCACGTGGCTGGCGGCTAGCGGGTCGTTGACACATTATAAACGAAACTGTATTATGTTTGTGTAATATTCAACATATGCGAGGAGTGTTTGCTTTGAATCAAACTGACGAACGTTTCTGGAGTGCTTCGGCCGACCAGCTGGCCCAGGGATACACTCGTGATGGCGACGACTATGTCTGCCTTATCTGTGGCCACAAGTTCGAGCTTGGCGTCATTTACCGGCACGCTGACAGACTGCTAGACGCCCCGCGCATGGCCAGAGAGCACGTCAGCGCCGAACATGGCGGCATGTTCAAGTACTTGTTGGGCCTGGATCGCAAGCTCAGCGGCCTGACCGAGTTACAATCACAGATTCTTGGCCTGATGCATCGCGGCTTAAGCGACCAGGAGATAGTACGCGCGACGGGGGGAGGCAGCACCTCTACCGTCAGAGCCCACCGGTTCAAACTGCGCGAGAAGGAACGTCAGGCCCGGGTGCTGCTGGCACTTATGGGTCTGCTGGGTGTCGAGGAGACAACTGACGAAAAGTTTATACCAGTGCATAAGGGGGCGACCATGGTGGACGAGAGATTTGCCATCACCGAGGAAGAATATAAGAAGGCTATAGACACCTATTTCAAAGACGGTAAGTTGGCCACAATGCCCAGCAAACAGAAACGAAAAGTTATGGTGCTACGGCATATTGCGGAATCGATACCGGCCAAGACCGACTTCAGCGAGACAGAGATCAACGAAAAATTGGCCGCCTTCTACGACGACTATGTCATGTTGCGGCGCTATCTCATCGACTACGGCTATCTCGAACGCACCAGGGACGGCAGCAGGTACTGGGTGAAGGTGTGAGAGGCGGCGCTTGGCGATTAGCACTTGGCGCTTAGCAGGAGCAATCAGCCCTCAGCAGCCAGCAGCCAGCGCAAGAACCTGCCCTGGGCTTCTATCGCGTCACTCGTTCCATGTCCCTTTGAGGTTGTAGCGGCGAGGCCCTGACTCGCGGCCCCTGGTGCAGGGGAAACAGTAATACGCGTATAACCTTGATAAACCGGATTATGTAGAGTAACAAGACTCAAACAGACATTTGGCGAACCGGCTAGGGCCTAGGGCCCAAGCCTTATCCCTTTTCTACCTTCCGCTTTCTGCTGACTGCTGTTTGCTGAATGCCGAATGCTGAACGCTCCCCGGCTTTCGCCTCACACAGACTTGGGTAAGAACGGAGGTGCTAGCATGTTCAATGCTAACTACGTCAGGTTGCATGAGGAAGGTGAGCTGATTAAGCGGGCCGAAACAGCTAAAGCGATGTTACGTCAGTGTAACCTCTGCCCTCACAACTGCGGTGTCGACCGGACAGCAGGAGAAAAAGGAGTCTGCAGGGCCGGGAGTGAAGTCCGTATATCGGGAGCCGCTCCCCACTTCGGCGAGGAACGCGTACTCACCGGAAGCAGTGGTTCGGGAACTGTCTTCTTCTCACTCTGCAACCTGCACTGTATCTTTTGCCAAAATTATGAGATAAGCCACCTTGGACATGGACAAGTCGTCTCGGTCGATCGCTTGGCGGATCTGTTCATTCGGCTGCAGCACCGTGGATGTCACAACATCAACCTTGTGTCACCCACCCACTATGTGCCGCAGATTCTTTCTGCCCTGTGCCTGGCGGTGGACCTTGGACTGAGAATCCCGCTGGTGTATAACACCGGAGGCTTCGATTCTCTAGAGGCGCTTGCTCTGCTCGATGGCGTGGTCGACATCTATATGCCGGATATCAAGTTCTTTTGCGAATCATCATCGGAACGCTATCTTGGGACCAGACTATACCCTGCGGCAGTCCGTGAAGCCGTGACCGTGATGCACAGACAGGTGGGCGACCTGGTCATAGACAGCCAGGGATTGGCGACTCGTGGCCTGCTGGTCCGCCACCTGATTATGCCCGACCACGCAAAGGATACAGAAGCAATTCTGCAGTTTCTTGCCGAGAGTATGTCCACTGATACCTACGTCAACATCATGGCACAGTACAGCCCTAGCCGGCAGGCCAAGTCCGATGGAGTTATTGGCAGAATACCCTCGTCTCAGGAAATCATGGCGGCGCATCAAGCAGCCAGCCGGTTTGGGCTGCGTCGAGCACGAGCGCATTGAGTTCCGCAATCAGCAGAAAGTGAAAAGTGGAGTCTGCTTTGACTTGCGACAGCCTGACAAGAGCTGATTGAACCTGATCGGATCTGATACGGGAGGGGAAACCCTCCACTGACACCACAGACGGGAGACACTGTGCCCACAGTAGTTACGGGCGGTTAGCGCTGGGCGCGTAGTGGAGCGGACGACCACTCAGCACTAAGCATTCGGCAATCATCTTTTGTCGGGGCACAGTATGCTGTGCCACGTTCTCTCAAGTTGATCGGACAAAACTAGACGCTCTACGTCCCACCGGATGACGGCCGATTGTTGTATAAGCAGTGTTAAAATAGGAACACTGTTGCGGCGGAAGGATTTGGCGGACCCCAAGGGGAAAATCTCACACAGCGCATGAAAACAAAGGAGCTGATATCTTGTGGCAAGAATCGTGTTCGACCAGTTTCACACCTACGACCAAATTACGACCATGCTCGAACAATGGACAAAGGATTTCCCTCACCTGTGCAGGCTGTCTTCCGCCGGCCTGAGCCCGCAGGGCCGAGAACAGTGGGTGCTGGAGCTCACCAACTACGCCAGCGGCGAAGCAGCAGAGAAGCCTGCCTATTTCATCAACGGCAATACCCACGCCGGAGAAGTATCAGGCTGTGCAGCCTGTCTTTACACCATACAGGAGCTGCTTCTGGGCTATGGGTCTGACCCGCTGTGTACCCATGTGCTGGATACCCGTACGGTTTACATCATGCCCCGCATCACCATGGACGGGTCCGAGTACTACCTGACCACGCCCCATTCTGTGCGTTCCGCCGCCAGACCATATCCCGACGAAGAGCAGGCCGATGGGCTTTACCCGGAAGACGTCAACGGCGACGGACACATATTGCAGATGCGCTGGCGTGATCCCCACGGCGAGTGGAAGGTTTCAGAGCGCGACCCTCGTATTATGGTGAAACGCTTGCCCGACGACTTTGGCGGAGAGTATTACCGACTCTTCCCGGAAGGTATGATCAAAAACTACGACGGTGTTCAGGTGAAGGTCGCCCGGCCGCAGTTCGGGCTGGACTTCAACCGCAACTTTGCCGCCAACTGGGCTCCGGAACACAGGCAGCCCGGCGCCGGCGCCTACCCCTTTAGCGAGCCGGAAACAAAGAACGTGGCCGACTTTATGCTGAAGCACAAGAACATCGGCGGAACCCTGGCCTACCACACTGCGGTGGGCGTGTTTCTCCGTCCTTTTGAACACCTCAGCGACGATAAAATGCCCGAAGCAGACCTGGAACTATACAAGACTTTCGGTTACATGGGTAAGGCAGAGACCGACTTCCCGCTGATCTCCATTTTTCAGGATCTCACCTGGGACCAAAGCAAGCCTACAGTAGGCAGTTTCCGCGACTGGGCGTATGCGCATCTGGGCATAGTGGCGCTGGAGATAGAACTGTGGGATCTGCCCAAACAGGCCGGTCTCGAGCACCAGAGCCTTAAAATGATTAAGCAGCGCACCCCCAGGGATGAAGAAGATGTCCAGCTTAAACTGCTGGAGTGGAACGACCGGGAGCTTGACGGCAGCGGTTTTATCAACTGGCACAGCTTTGTCCATCCGCAACTGGGAGAGGTGGAAATAGGCGGCTGGAACCGCAAGTACGTCAACCAGAACCCTCCCACACACATGCTCGAGGACGAAATCCGCGGCAGCGCGCGCTACACCATCCGCCATGCGGCATCATCTCCCCGCCTGGAGATCGAGAAAGTGAATACCGTAGAGCTGGCACAAAACGTGCACAAGGTGCAGCTCATAGTAGTAAACAGCGGTTTCCTGGCCACCAACATCACCGCAATGGCCCTGAGTAACAAAACTGCCAAACCCGTCGAAGTTAAGCTCGAGCTTGGCGAGGGACTTAGTCTGAGCGCGGGGCAGGCCAGAACCGAGCTGGGCCACATACCCGGCTTTGCCAAGCGGCAGGCCGAGTGGGTCGTGTCGGGCAAGGGCCGGCTCGATATCACTGTGCTAAGCGACAAGGGCGGCGTTGTGAAGACAAGCCTGGAGCTTTGAGATCGGCAGAATACATAAGGAGCGAGCCCGCGGGCTCGCTCCTTGTTGTTAGCTGTTACTTAACCGGCGCCGGATTTACCCCTGCGGGGATGGGGCATTGATATGTCTCGCCGGCCAGCTGTTCTTTAAGGTCGGCCTTGGCCTGCGCCAGCAGCTCCGGGTTAGTCAGCAAATCCAGCCCTGTGCCGGCCATGGCCTTGGCGGCCTGCAGCATTCCCTTGTGGGCCCAGGAAGACTTGCCCTGCGCCACCTGCTGCCAGGAATGACCCGGTGTACCGAGAGCCCAGCAACTGCCGGTGCATTGCACCGTAGGCACTATCCAGGACACATCGGAAACGTCAGTAGACCCCATCATGGACTTCTCGCTGTTCTTATGTGGCAGAACAGCCCCACTGAGGCTCTTGCCTTCCAGCTCAGCGGCAATCTTGCGCCCTTCTGCTCCGCCGTAATTCTCAACCAGAGCTTTGGTCTCCTTTTCGAGCTCGGCCTTGCCCAGGCTCTTGCGAATCTCGGCGGCGAACGCCTCTTCCTCTGCTGTAGGTACCACGGGCGGCAGAGCCGCCAGGTTCTCATGCATGATCTTTTCCATGGTCAGGTTGGGGATCAGGTTGGAACAGGCTTTGTCCACCTGCACGGTCAGCTCGGTCTGGGTCATCAGCGCGGCACCCTTGGCGATATCGCTTACCCAGGCAAAAAGCTCCTGGACCTGGCTGTTTTTCGGAGAGCGGATGAGGTAAATGACCTCTGCTTCTGGTTGTACTACGTTAGGGCTCTTGCCGCCGGCATTGACTACTGCGTAGTGTACACGAGCTTCGCTGACCATATGCTCGCGCATGTAGTTGACACCCACGTTCATCAGTTCCACTGCGTCCAGTGCGCTGCGACCCAGGTGGGGCGAAGCGGCAGCGTGGGAGGCCTTGCCTTTGAACTTGTAATAGACCTGAATGTTGGCCAGTGAAGACCCCGAGGTAACAGCGGTTACACTGCCTGAGTGCCAGGTGATAGCAGCGTCCAGGCCTTCGAATACCCCCTCGCGGGCCATGAATGCCTTGCCAGAGCCGCCCTCTTCACCGGGGCAGCCGTAATACTTCACTGTACCCGGCAGCTTGTGCTCTTCCATATAGCGTTTGAGGGCTACGGCCGCCGCAAGTGCACCTACGCCCAGCAGATGGTGTCCACAGCCATGGCCGTTGGCACCCGCCACCAGCTGATCGCGTACCGCTACTCCCGGTTTCTGGCTAAGTCCGGACAATGCATCATACTCACCCAAGTAGCCGATAACCGGCTTGCCGTCTCCGAAGGTGCCGACGAAAGCAAACGGCACTCCGCCGGACTCTCGTTCTACCGCGAACCCTTCAGCCTCAAGCGCCTGGCACAGCACCTCTGCGCTCTGTTTCTCCTCAAACCTTGTCTCGGCATAACCCCAGATGCGATCACTCAACTCGGTGAAAGTCTGCTTCTTCTCCTCGATTACCTGGCTCAGTAATTGTTTCGACATCATAAAACTCCTTTCTAGACTAGAAATATCTCGTAATGATATCTTCTCTGCACCGGGCCTAATTCCTTTGCGTCGCACATGCTGGCTGATATGATAATGTCAAATATCTGATGAGGAGGCTCGGTCATGACTGAACCCAAAGTGCTTGATGCCAGAGAGATCCCCCTGCTGAAAAAGCTTGGCATTGTGGTCGCGGCTGTTGAAGCTCTAGAGTCCGGCGAATCGATTATTCTCGTTAACGACATAGATCCCAAGCCACTTAGACTGAGACTTGGCAACGGCTTTCAATGGGAGGCACTGTCGAGCACCAAAGGAGAGCACCGCATCAGGATTACGCGACTATGAAAGGGGCAATCAGACTTGGTTGAACTTAAAGAAATCACCCGCGATAACTATCTCGACTGCTTAGGCCTGAGGGTCAAGCAGGAGCAGGACAATATGGTCGCCACAAACTCCTTTTCGCTGGCCCAGGCCAAGTTTCATCCCGAATGTGTGCCGCTGGCCGTTTACAGCGGAAATACCATGGTTGGCTTTGTAATGTACTGCCTTGATGCGGATGACGGCAACTACTGGATATGGCGGCTGATGATTGACCGTGAGCATCAGGGTAAGGGCTTTGGCCGCGGGGCGATGACGGCTTTGCTTCAGAAAATGCAACAGGAACATAACTGTGATCTGGTCCTCATCAGTTTTCACCCTGACAACACACCCGCGGAAAAGCTATACTCCAGCCTGGGATTTGTGCACACAGGGCGGCAAGTGGATGGAGAGACCGTCATGGAGTTGAGATACTAGACAAAAGAGCTCACTGCAGCAATGGACAATGCCGTCCGAGAAGCGGACCTGTCCCCTTTGTCTGCGGCGCCGGGTGTGTGCATCCTTTGCACTTTATTCTACTAAAGCACGCATTTTAAGCTCTTGTCTGCTACCATAGAGGGAAAAGGCTAAAGAGGTGTTAGAACATGACTGACTGGAAGCAAAAAATCCTGCCCCTTAATCAGCAAGCCGAGCTGATTAACCGCTGGCTGCTGGAGAAGCTGGAGGAAGTCCTGCCCGAGCTCATGCAGCGCGAATCAATTGACATGTGGCTTGTGCTGTCGAGGGGCGAGTACCACGAAGACCCCGTGCACAAAAGCCTGGTTCCAGAGCCCATGCTCCTGGCCCGCAAGCTGTTATTTTGCCTGCGGGAAGACGGTGGCGTAGACCGCCTGAACATTGCCAAACCCATTCAGGGAATGAGTCCCGGGCGGGGCCTGGACGCAATCTATAGCCGGGCATGGGATCAAGGTGAGGTCGACGAGTGGGCGTGCATAGCCCGCCTGGTGCGGGAACGCAATCCTCGCACCATTGGTGTCAACTTCTCGAAGGACTTCGCCTTTGCCGACGGCCTGACCATGACCGAACACGGGCAGCTTATGGAAGCCCTGGGCCCCGAGTTTTCCCCCCGGGTGAAGAGCGCCGAAAGACTGGTTCTGGGATGGCTGGAACGCCGCAGCAAGACGGAACTGGCCGCCTACACCGGGCTTAACGACATTGCCCATGGTATTATCCGCGAAGCATTCTCCAGCAAAGTGGTGCATCCCGGAGTTACCACGCCAGAGCAAGTAGCCTGGTGGATAAGGGAACGCATCGAATCCCTGGGGCTTGAATGCTGGTTTCAGCCCACCGTGGATGCCCAGCGCCAGGGTCTACCCGGACGCACTGCAGGTGATGCCCCCATACTCCCTGGCGACCTGTTGCACTGCGACGTGGGGTTAAGATATTTACGTCTAGCCACCGACACCCAACAGAACGCCTATGTGCTACACCCCGGAGAAACCGACGCCCCCGTCGGCCTGACCCAGGCTCTTAAACTTGGCAACCAGCTGCAGGATATTTTGGCCGACAACTATGTGGCAGGGCGTACGGGTAACGAGATAATGCAAAAAACCCTGGCCGACGCCAGAGCCGCAGGGCTGAAACCCCAGATCTATACCCACCCTATCGGGTTTCACGGACACGGTGCCGGCCCCATTATCGGCCTGTACACTAAACCTGGCGAAAACATCCCCGGTCGGGGTGACTATGAGCTGTTTGACGACACCTGCTATGCCATAGAGCTTAACGTCAAGGCTACTATCCCTGAATGGGCGAACCAGGAAATCTCCATGTACATCGAGCAGACGGCGGCTTTCACCGGCGGGCGAGTCATTTATCTGGGGGGACGTCAGACCGAACTTTATCTTATTTAGAAGCTTCCACACAGGCTTAGTATTCAGGAGGTTAGGCGGCGAGGGGATCGGCTTGTTCTCCTTGACAGAGTGTCAGTGTCTAGTCAGATGGAGCAGTTATATGCATACGATATGTACAACAGAGGTAGCAGGCCGGTGGCCTCCTACCTCTGTTGCTTTGCATTACCGTTCCTTCCGCTTGATGCATCTTGTATATTGCCTTAAGCTGTTGCTATTGTGCAGATCAGCATATACTGGAAATGGAAGAGAAGCAATAAGAGCCATGAATAGAAGGGAGAGATCTGATACACATGACCGAACCCATTACTTACCGTTGCCTCGACATAAAAGAAGCTGAGAAGTTTCGAGAAATTGACCGCAGTGAGTACATAGAGGCAATTTACTACTTTCGTAACGGTGGCCTGGTCCTGGAACCGGAAGTGTACAATATGACAGGGTTTCCTCCGGGTGAGTTGGATTCAATTGTTAAGGAAACCCGAGAACTTATCGAGCGCGGTGGCACCGTGTACGGCGCTTTCGCTAATGGCAATCTGGTAGGAGCCAGCTCCGTTGAATGCAAGTTCATCGGTTCGTCAAGCGATACCTTGCAGATGCCTATGCTGCATATCAGCAAGAACTATCGAGGGTTGGGAGTTGGGCAAACGCTTATGCGACTGGTAATTCAGCGAGCCCGGCAGCTTGGTGCAAAAAAGCTGTACGTCTCTGCCACACCCTCAAAACATACGGTTCATTTCTACCAACGCATGGGGTGTACTCTAGCCAGCGACATCGACCCCGTGCTATTCGCGAAGGAGCCTGAGGACATTCACCTGGAGATGATACTATAACGTGCGGGTTCTTGGCGATGTCTCAAAAGTTAAAAAGTTAAGCCTGACCCCATTATCACATGGCACAGTTGCCTTACCGCTGCCATTACATTTTCCCAGCTGACATCGATGGCATATTCGAACTTGCGCTGGTAGTTTTCCCAAAGCGATACCATCTCTGCGCTCGACTGAATCTCATTTAGTATGGTCTCTGTTTCTTCCACCACTGCCACGGAACCACGTCGTTTAGTCGTATTGTTAAAGGCGTTGCTCAATACAACGGAGTCGATATTGTGCATCTGAGTCAAGGCGAGTACGTAGATATCATAGAAATCTCTCATGCGGGTGCTGGCAGATCCCCGCGAAAGGAGCGTTTCAAGCTTTTCCGCTAGAACGGTCTCCAGATTATAGGCAAGTATCGAGAACGAGCGATCCTCAAACAGCAGCTTAAACGAATAGGAGATTTCCTGAGGCGTGATGACATCTCCAGTGGAGAAGTCAATTTTGAAGGGAATGTGCATCGTCTCAAGTGTACTGTCAAGCGTCGCTCTTATGCCTGGATATTCGGCATCATCCATAATGAATGCAACGCTCTTAACCTCGAATCTCATCCCGTCCTCGATCTGCACAGACGTAATCTCGTCGATTATCCTGCGCGCATTCTCGACACTTAAGGCAGTGTTTTTTAGAGTCGCATCAAGGTCCATCGTGGAACGGTTGACAAGCCCAACAATAGCGGCCACCAGTGTACCGCCCTTTAGAATCAAATTGTCCCGATACGGGGACAGAGAGACACGCTCAAGAAATCGTTCCATAGCATAATTGCGGAGGATAATTTGTGCTCTTGTGCTGTCCCCCTTCGACATATTGCGGACTAATGCTTTGAGTTGCTGCGATGTCTTGATCATGGGAGTAGCACCTGCAGGTATTGCCTGACCCTTCTTTCAACCTTGAGTTCCTTTGCATAACGCATTAACAACGGAATGTTCTTGTCACTTCGACGCACATACGCCCGGAACGCGCTTTGAATGTCCTGAATCTCAATATTCCTTCTACTGCGGATCAGGTCACAGATTGTTCGTTCCGGGTTATAGACCCTCAGCGAATGATCTGCGGGAGACCTCGCCTCGGTAATGCCCAAACAGAAAAGGCCTTCTTTGATTTTATATACCTTTATACCCTGCTTGGTGAGCCCACTTGCGTTAGCCCCAGCCTTTAGGGTGATGGAGTACTGAAGCGGCTCACGCTCAGCAAGGTTTAAGAGGTACAGCGCAGTCTCATGGGAAAACACAGCCTGAGGGTATCGCACTTGAATGACGTACATGTCATCTTCCCAAGCATCTTGAGACATATACAGGCCATGGGCGACACGTGCTAGTCCCCTATCTCGGACATATTCACGGAAATAAGGCCTGGAGATTCCGGCGGCTACAGCTTCCGACGAACTCAAAAAACCGTTGTTTGTCTGCAGAAGAGAGTCCAGCACTTCGAATTTACTCATTTACATCACCTAACTTTCACGCTCTTATTGTATCCTAAAAGAGCGTGGAAGTTAACAGACGATTTTTCAACTGCTACATTGCGAAATGTCTTTTTTCCCGGTCAGCACGAAGAGAACACAGCTCTATAACATCACATTGCGAAACGCCGCTCCTGAAAGACGCAGGAGCGGCTTTATTTACATCACTGTGAGAGAAATAACAGCCACCTATCGATAAAACTCTTTCATCAATAGATGGTAGTCAATTTGGCTAATCTACTACGAAATGATAAAATGCACACCCCTGTGCAAGTGTGCACGCCCCTAACCTGATTCTCATCGAAGCCTGGACTTACAGTACATTAGGGTTTTGCGGGAAAGGAAAGGCAACGGGATTATTATCAGCATACTATGTAGGCGCATGGTAACTTGTCCCAACAGATTTGCATGTAAAGAGGAACAGCCTACCTCAATCAGCAAAACATGCAAGGTGCTTTGAAACACAATCCTGCTGAGAAGACAATGGTTTCTGGAAAAAAGAAGGATTGTTCCGGCTCTGTGGTGAAATTTCAACCAACATCTAGGAATAGGAGTGTGATGCTTTGTTTGTGCTACTCGCTACACTTACAGATGAAAGTGACAGGGAGTTGATACTTGTCCTTTATCGTAACCACTATGCACTGGTTCGCAAAGTAATCTACGGAATAACGCGGGATAGAAACAACATTGAAGATCTTGTTAACGACAGCTATATTAGGTTGATTAAAAATATCTCTACTTTGCGGGCTCTAGACTGTCACAAAACCGTTGCCTACCTTGTCTATACAGCTAGAAGCGTAGCAATAAACTACATCAGCCATAGAGGAGTGCAGGGTAAGCACCTTTACTACGGCCAAGACGCCGACATAGGCGATACCGTTGTTGACCTCGCAGCTGCTGTAGAA